>NZ_BAACAP010000145.1:0-35681 GCF_045865695.1 Scytonema hankhaensis NUACC26 | reverse complement strand
GGGCGGCTCATAAAGACTTAAATTTATGAAGTTTGCAACTCCTCTATTATATGCAGCTTCATATTAAATTGGTATGAGCAGGCATCGGCATTATTTAAGCACAGACTGCTTCTATTATAAAAAATTTTAAAATTACTTCATTCCACAATTCCTACTAAAATCCTCATTAAATCTTCCAAATCATCAGGAATTCTGTATAGCGAAACATCCTGAAAAATCTGCTGCTTTGTTTTTTCTAAGCGTCCAAAGCGCCAAGCATCACCAATTGTCACTGCACCATAAAATACATTACCTTCTTCAACTTCGGAAATTGCAATGAGTTCTACTGCAAGCTGTGTAAATCCTCTTGTTAAATCATCATTTTTCGCTTCAACTACCAACAACCCTGGATGAAGTTTAAGAAAGTAATCTAAATTGCCCTTTAGCCAGTTGTTTACTGACAATGGGTACTCGATTCGTAGTTGACATTGACAATATCGAGCAACTTCCAGCAATGTAGGCGCTACAAGTGTCTCACGTCGTGCAGTCTCGCTGCTCAAACTCACTAGCGGTAAAGACTCTTCTATTCGCTGTCGCAATTCTTGCAACCGCTCTAAATTGCGATCGCTACGTGGTAATTCAAGACGTGTTTTCACCAAAGCATAGCCTAATTCCGCCAATATTTCGTCTGCCTCATAAGGCATCTCAAAATAGGAGCGAAAAGTGTAGGATTGTCCCTCTTGCAAAATAGGACGGCGAGTCATAACTTTTGTGTTTGTGGCTACACATGAAAGTACTATTTAATTTTAGCGTTGTCACTTAAATCATAATCACACAGGTAAAACCAGCTAAATATTCTCTCAATCCAAAATGGTCTTATCCACCCACTAGGACTGTAACCTCACCTACAGCAATCTTGTTTACACTTGTGGTTTCTTGAATAGTATCACCCGCTCGACAAGCAGGAAGACCATTGATTAAAACTGTTTGGCTACCATCAATAACTACACCTGCACCATCGGGAACTAAGACTTTCACTACTGGACAGGTATGAATATCGGCAGTAAAACTAGCTATTAGCTTAGCCATGTTCTGTGCTGCTTCGGTAATGGTTTTCTCAAGGTTTTTGGCGGCGGCGGGAGCAGCTGGTGTTCCGGAGGCTAAAGTAACTTTTACCTGAGCTTCGGCAATATCTTCCACGCCTTTAGTGAAGGTTTGAACTAACATCGCAGCTTGGGTTGCAGAAATACCGCGCCATGCTGGTTTTTTACCAATCATCACGTTCATGCTACCAGGTCCCACGGTTAACGGACTACCGTGATCTGTCATATCTCCTACACGAGCAGCAAATCTACCAGGCATAATACGATTTTGGATTTTGGATTTTGGATTTTGGATTGGGAAACTATTACCGTTACATAATCCGTTAGTTGAGGTAAATCATTGCGCCGTTGACAGTAATTGTACCGTTAGCTTTTATCTCAATATTACCTTGAGCTTTTAACGACAGATTACCTGTAGAATTGACTGAAATCGATTGACCGCGATCGCTCATCGTTACTTTATGACCGCCATTAGTTTCAATTTCCACACAGGCATCACTATCATTTAAATACACTTTATGACCGCTTGCTGTTTCCACGCGCACGCCAGTTTTACTACCGCCTTTATCCTCTTCCACAAACTGTAAAGTATGACCGATGCGAGTTTTAAAGGTACGTAATCGCACTTTACCTCGTTGAATTGAGTCATCTACCTTTTCTGGAGGTGCATCTTTCCCGTTCCACACGCCACCAATGACATAAGGACGATGGATATCACCATGCTCAAAGCCAACTAAAACCTCATCATTGATTTCTGGCAAACAGTCAAATCCTCTTGCATTAGCAGCTCCGGGGGCTACTATTCTAGCCCAATTACTAGCATGGTCTTCAGTAAGTGTGGGAAATTTAACCTTGACTCGACCCCAACCCTTGGGGTCTTTGTTATCAGTAACAATTCCTACCAAGAAAGTCTGACCTGGTTGTAAATGAGTTGGTGGTGCTAGGGTTGTCAGCAAGCTACCAGCACGTAGTCCCCGAACGCTGAATTCTGTGGTATAGATTCTTTGACTGTAGGAATGACGTGTTTCAGTAACATAATACTTGCCATTGAAGCGAGCGCCCATATCTTTGAGTTCAATAACTCGTCCCGGTCTTAGATTGGGATTCCCTTCGGCTTTAGCATCAGCATAAACAAATTCTCCTCCGAGTTCATCACACAAAGCTTGAGCCATTGCTTCGGCGTGTTTTGCTACAAACACGGGTTGGTCTACAACTGTCATTTTTGGAGGCTTTTTATTAAGATTAAATTCGGTGCTAGTGCTACTTCCTAGTTTATTTCCAGTTTCTGTAACTACCCGTTCCGAACGAGCTGTTGAGGTAATTAATTTTTTTTGAGTGTAGTCCCAGGTACGTACTTCTACTGCACTAACTTGCTCAGCGCTAGAAACTCTTACACTAAAGCTGAGAATATCTTTTAACCACTTCAATTTTAAAGGGGTTTCTCCAGCTCCTGGTTTGCGAAAATGCAGTTCGCTACGAATGTCTGATTCACCTTGTTGGACGCATTTAATGAATAATTCAAAGCCAATGCGAGCCGCACGTTCTCTCAGAAATTCCATGTTAGTTTGATTTTCTTGGAAAATATATTCATGGGGCGGTCCGCTATCATCTACCTTAGCTGTTATTCCTACTTCTTGAGCAATTTTCTTGATGATATCGCTATCGGTTTCATTTAAAAAAGAACGATTATAGCGTCCTCTATGTAGACGATGAGAAACATCATAGCCTCGAATGACAATTGGAGCTTCAGATTTATTAGTAAAGTGAACTTCAATCCCTGTGATTTCACCCTCAATTAAATATCCTATTTCTTCTTGTTTAAATGCATTATCTTCTGTAGTACTGGAGCTGAAACCAATTTTTATTTTATGACCAATTGCGATCGCATCTTCATGACGCCAAGGTTGGTTCTGACCATCGCTACTAGTAGGAAGATAACTATTATGCAATACCAACGTAAACATTGCTGGTAAATGCAGACTTTCTTCCACTGTAATTTGCATTATATCTTTCATTAACTCTAGTGGTGCATCTGACCAAGCAGCACCAGAAGAAATTTTAAGTAACGGACGGCAAATATAACGGCTAGCTGTTGCAGTAGACATAAGTATTAGTATGAAGATTGCTCTGATTCAGGAACAAAGAAAGTACTTGGCTGGGTTGCAGAAGCACGGTTTTTTCTAGCTGCAATGGAGTCTTTTTGACGATTGTTCCCCTTAGAAGCAGATTGATGGTCTCCAGGAGGATTTTCTTTATCAACTTCTTGTAGAGATATATCGACTATTGCACGTACTGGTGTGCCATTAGCTAAGAATTTATCTATTTTGTAGCTGAGACTAAGCATAACGCAAGGAAAAGATTTTTTGTCACCCCATACTAAAATATAAACAGGAGGGCGTTTATCTTTTCCATCGGGAGATTCAACTCCTTTTTTAATATTTTTTATATATTGCTCGATCACTGATTTTCTTGTTTCATAAGTATCAAACACAATTTGACTCAGTGTGAGTTTATAAGGTTCGACTCCAGAAAAGTTAACTTTTGGTAATGTAGTATTTCCTCTATTCCCAGGGTCATTTTCCCATTTACAATTTCTTTGAAAACTTAACTGTGTAGGGTTAAACATGAACTCAATCGTTGGTGCTTCTCCTGTATAAAATGCCATAAGCTTGGCTTTTTCTAAAGGCATTTTTATGTCTCCTTTTTTAAGCACGGTGTTCGCACAAGTCTGAAATAGCTAATAGACCGAGGTTTTAGTCTTCGTTTTACCCCACCCTAACCCTCCCCTTGCAAAGGGGAGGGAACTTATTGTTCTGTTTCCCCCCAATACATCGGGGGGATTAAGGGGGGTAAATTTTTTAAGGAGGTGGGGGGGATCTACAAAACGTGAAATCCCCGAAATACCATTGAGATTGCGTAAGTCCTGCAATAAAAAACTTCACAGCTCTAGGTAGTCATGAGTCAGAGGTATTACCAAGGTAAGCGTCCAGAGTAGATACCATGACGTTCTCGCTCAATCTCTAGACGTTGGCGCAATCGAGTATAAATCTCGCGAGCCAAATTTTCTATATCGGGAACGTTAACATCATTAGAATTAGAAGTAAATTGTTCTATCGTTTCTGCGAGCAATGGTGTATTTGCATCAGTAATCTGTGTAGGTGCAGTTACTTCACCTCCATCTGCAAAATATTGAATTGGAGCCTTTTGATGAACTAAGTTTTTTGTTGGTTTTGAAACATTAGGTGTTTGTGAATCGTTACTTTGAAATTGCAGGTCTGTCAAATTGAAAGATGTAAAATTATCTTGATTTTCATCTCGATGGGTAAAATTCAATAAATCCTCAACACTTGACCATTGAGCGATTGCATCATAGTTTGAATTCATCGAAGGCTGAGGAGGTGTTGATTTTTTTTGCCTAAAAATGAGAGGAGTCGATGAATAGTTAGTGGAAGATGTACTTTTAACAGATGTTGTGTTGTTTAATTTATCTGACTGAATCGAGCGCAGCAAGACAGAAATATTTTTTTGGTTGCTATTTGATAAATTAGTAGATACATTTAGAGATTTGAATACAGTTGCTAAGCTAGTATCAAAATTTTGCTCTTCTGCTCGACTGTCAGCAATATCGACTTTAGTAGAATTTTCTTTTTTTCGTTGAACTGTTAGAGGTTCTGCAGAAATTCGAGTTAAATTCTCCGCCTTACCACCACTGTTAATATGACGCAGTAAGTTAAGGTTTTTTTGTGCATCTGTAGCATTAACTACAAACTCACCTGGGGTCAGCATGGCTGGTACAACATCAGAAGGCGCTATTTGTTGATTAGCTAAATTTGCTGAGACTTCAACTTCACCGCCTACTGCAAACCCTTGAAGTATTGGCAGTTTTTCTCCAGTGCGATCGTCAAATAATTCAATTAGTAAAGTGTTATTCTCTACCGACATATTAGGTTTTTCCTGAGTTGACAAAAAATCTGTAGCACTTCCTACTTGATTTTCTGCTACGCTATTATTCTCTAAGTTAGATGCGGGAGATTCTACCAAACTCGGTATCGTTTGTATAGGCTGAGATGTGGTTCTTTCTGAGCAAACGTCCAATAGAGGAGCGATAGAATTAGTCACTAAAGACCCATTTTGAGGTTCTGTAGGTACAATATGTGTAGTATTTTCTATTTCTGTGTTTGCAGTATTGCTGATAGATGTAGTTTCATCCTTGTGTTGCGCTAAGGTATCTGCAAATTCAGAGAAAACATCATTTTGTTCTAGTGGTGTATTAGAGCTAGAATTTATAACTTCAGAGGAAATCTCAGTTGGTAGCGCTCTGGTGACTATTTTTGTTTCGATGTCTTCTTTTTTCCGACTAATAGTGAATTTATCATCTTGAGCTACTAAGGAGGAATTTTCTATAATTCCATGATTTTGTGTAGAGTTATCTAGAATTTTACTGGGTTGAGTTTTTCCGCGATCGCTAATATTGTTTTTAGTACTAATTTCCGATTTTGAAGTATTTTCTTCTTCCAACTGAGAAGTCAAGTCTGAAGTCGTTTGATTTTGAGTATTTGGAGAAAATCTGATGCTATGATAGGGGTTAACTACTAAGTCTTGTGGTGGCGGTTCTTCTAGTAGAGAATGGGTAGCGGTTTCTTCTTCAGTTTCTGCTATTTCGTTGATGATAGTAGATGAAGCTTTTTGGGCTGGTGTTATTTGTATAGGGTCAGATGCAATTGTCGTTGAGCCTATCTCTGATGTGAAATTAGGACTGCGATCCTCTACTAAAGCCTCATCTACCAGAAATTCATTTGGTAAAACATCCGCGATATTCGTGAGAGTTTGTCTTTGAATCTGTGAATCTTCATCAGACTCTCTAAAAATCCTTTCTAAGCTAATTGCTTGAGAATTTATAGGGTCTTGTATATTTGCATCTGCTGAGTTAGAGTCAGACACAAAATATATATTTTCTGAATCTTTAACTGTAGTTAACTCTTCAGTAGGAATTGAGGTCTGTAATAAAGTTGAGTCGTTCTCCAATATTTTTGAGTTAGTCTGTGGAGACGGAACAATATTTGATAATTGTTTCTTTTGCTTTCCTTGTTTTTTAGTTTTAGTATTTGATTTTTTGCTTTCACTATTTTGGATAGATTTTTTAGCAGTAGGTCTTATTTCTGTACCTTCGTTATCTTGGATAAATTTTTTAGCAATAGGTTTGATTTCTATACTTTCGCTATTTTGGGTAGATTTATTAGTAATAGGTCTTTTTTCTATACTTTCGCTAGCTTGGATGGATTGTTTAGCAGTAGGTATTGTCTCTGTATCGATTACATTGATATTACTAAATTCAATATCTTCTAATAAAGTGGGTAAACTATGTTGAACATCACTAATGTTTAACCGATTTAAAACTTGAGAATCGGCTACAGTAGGTGAGTCTTCGGAAACTTTTATCAAATCATTGGTATTTACACGATTGATAGTGCTGACTTCATCAGTGGAATAGTTAATCCTTTCGTTTACCGGAGATATATTCTTTGTTGATTTAGAGCTAGATTTAGCTTTTGATTTTGAAGTTCGAGATTTTTTAGTTGATTTTTGAGGGTTTATTTCAGTTTGCTGGTTTAACTCTTGGCTTTCTACTTTATCGAGTAAGCTATTTGTAAAAGTAATTGTTTTGGCTTCAAGAGGATGATTATCTTGAATTTTGGCTTCTTGTCTGCTCGCTTCTAAGAATTCGGGGTTAATAAATGTAATTTTACTATCCCACTCATTAGTATCCCATTCATTGAATAGTTTACTTCGACTGATTAGTGGAAATAGATCTGCATATTTGACTAAGGGTACAAACGATGTTAATCGCATCCCTTTCATAGTAACTAATGGATTGGTAATATTTTGAGACAAAAGAGTATGAGATTTTTGTAGTAATAATTTATTTGTCAAAAATAAATTATTTTCTCTACTCAAAGGTTTGACTACATTAATAAAATTTTTAATTATTTGCATTAGTTGCTAAAACTCTTGGTATAGCTTACTAGGTAATATAACAATTCCCTCTTGTGTGAGGTAGATATTGAATTAACCGCAGATGAACGCAGACGAACGCTGACAAATTTGTACTTTAATAGGTTAGAAAATACTATATCATCTGCTAGAGAAAAAACCTGACTTATCCAAACGTGTCGTTGAATTTCCTCCTCCTCCTTCTTTACCAAATTGTAAGCCTTCGTAAGCTAGAGTTATTTCTTCAATAGCAACAGCATTACCATCTGCTTGCAACGTTGGTGTTTTAAATGCGATAGGAATAGCACCAATGAGAGTCCAACTTTTCATTGTCTCACCTGCTTGGTTAAAGACAAGAATATTTACATTGCGCCGACTTGTCGGTGTTTGTTCGTTAAAAATTTGAGTCATCCAGTTCCAAAACACTGGGTCATTTGTCATACCACGTTTGAGGGTTATATCTGCAAATTCTGTGGTTCCTAAATAAATTCTTTGCTGGTCATTGACGCCACCTTCGTAGTAGATATTTTTCTTAATTTGAAAACTTAACCCCGTGCATTCAGTAAAAGAAGCCGTAATAGCACTATCTATTTCTACATAGAAACGATTGGTGGTAACATAATTTAATTCATGAACAATATTGCCATTATTATTGTAATCAGCCATTACTACCACCTTGTCGAACCATAGTTTCTTACCCTCTCACGTTGCGATCGCATATCTTCTAGTAGTAGTTCGTAAACGCGATCGCACAGTTTGTCCATTAATAACGAGTCACTAAGATCGAAGCTAGCAGCAGATACTACTTTAGTAGCCTCATCTGTCACAGGTGTAGCAGCGTATCCAGCAGTACCGCCAAAGTCTTCAGTGGGAGCTAGAGATGGTTGTATATGATTTGAGTCCATAACCAAAAAAACCGTACTCAATTCCAGACTAAAGCTACTTTGCCAGAATCAGAACTAGCCAAAGGTCGAACTTGACTTTCGGCTAGTGTTGTTAAACCAAATGCGCGTCTACGTACTTTTGAAAACCGAACTCCTTTGAGCGATGGTACAGTAAGATGTAGTTAAAAGTTATTGATATTGGAAAAATGCAGCGTTTTTCTGTTACAGAAATCCAAAATATTCATAGTGAAGTTTTAAACCAAGCTGCTGTTGAGCCTGTTTTGCTAACAAAGGAATCGCAACCTAGCTATGTGATTATGTCAGCTGAAAACTACGAGCAATTGATGAATCGACTTACTCAATTAGAAGATTTGATTATGGGTCAACAAGCCGAAGCTGCACTCTCCAACTCGCGGATGGTTGGTACAGAAACTTTTACAGCAGAACTTAAGCGTTTAGCCGCACTTGATGATATATAGTATCTAGTATGGCAAAACTTGATGGTCTTGAGACGGTTCTTAATTTTCTCAAAGGTTTACAGCCCAAAATTGCCGCCCAAATTGCTAAAAAAGTAATGTCTTTGAATGTTGACCCTTTACCTGCAGATTATAAGGAATTAGCTGGTTATAGAGGATATTATCGTGTAGATTCTGGAGAATACCGCATTATTTACCGCTTTGATGCTGATGCGGATTTGGTTGAGGTGATTTTGGTGGGAAAGCGTAATGATGACGAAGTATACAATCAACTTAAGCGTTTATTAAGCTGATTGTAATAAGGATAGTACTTTTCCTGTAGAACTCTACACTAACGCGCTTTGCGTTCCCACAAACCCATACAAACACGAACTGACTTGTCAGCGCTTATACTATCATTTTAATTAAGCCTACAGGAAAGGAATAGCCTTTTAAGAAGGAAGGTTGATAGGAAATGGTGGAACTGGCTTAGGTACTTTGGGTGACATAGACCATTCAGGCATGGCTGTTGCTTCTTTAAGAGCTTCCAAGAAAGTTACACCGTGTTCTGGTTTAATATCCATACCACCAGACATAATCCGTCCATCTGATCCTCGTGCGACTCCATGACCAAACTCTGATTGGACTAAATTGCTATGCTTTGGTTCGCTTGGCTTTTGAGTGTCATAATATTCGTCATCTAGTCCTAGCATATGACCTGCTTCATGAGCTGCCGGAATTTGTGTTCCACCCGACTTTCGTGTTTGCTCTAAATCACGGCTATCTAGTTTTGCACTTCCTGCAGAATAACCGAAGAATACTCCTTTTTCAGGTCTTTTAACTTTGCTAACAGGTGATTTGTCTAAACGACTTTGAGTTTTGCTAACATCGAGAACAAAATGTTCACCTTCGTCTACTACTGTGAACTTAACACTAACTTTTGCTATAATATTTTCCCACCAATCCTTCTGACAATAGAAAACATGATTTCCTGAAGACCAGGTACTCGAAGCAGTTTGAATAAATTTAGTTTTCCAATCATCCTTCTCGCTCCGATCGTTCCAAGTAAGTTCCCCTTTATATGCCTTTGGAAAATCTCGAACACTGCCATTAACAAAGTTAAATTTACACTTACAGATAATTTGTAGAGTCCTGTCAGATCCTGGAGTGTAAATCGCATCAAACATACCTAGTCCAGTTGTAGGTTGAAAATTCTTTGATGCATAAGTTTTTGCAATAAATTTGCCCGATTCTTTTAAGGCATCCTGGTAATCTTCCCATGCATCAAGTTCTGCTTCCCCCGGTCGATTATTTAGAGCATCCCCGATAACATTACGAATATCTGTAATCCAACCTCCATATAAACCAACAGGAGCAGACTGTAACACTTGCAACTTTTGTCCGGCAATTACTTGACTTGCCAGTGTATTTGATTCTCGCTCGACCACACCACTTAAAAAGTTTGCTGTCAAGTCCGTTTGTTGTTTTCTTGTACTATGAGCTTGCTGCACCACATGGGTTAACTCATGAGCAGTTAACTCATCGTTAGCAGGAGTCTTTCCCGCACCAAAGTAAATATCACTACCATGCGTAAATGCCTGAGCATTCAAATCCTGATTCATCTGAATCGCTTCGCTACCCGTATATACCCGCACCTGACTAAAATCAGCACCAAAACGCGGCTCCATGAAGGAGCGCACGTCATCTGGCAATGGGCTTCCTCCACCTGCACTACCATTCAACCGACTCTCAAGATTGTTACCACCTAGGAAACTCCCATTAGTAGTGCGTTGAAGCGATCGCTTGGTTTGTAAATCTTTTTCCTCTTCTGATATTGTCTCCCTTTGCACCAAGGGAGTTATCCCATCTGCTAAAGGCTTGGTTTGCACTTCCTCTTCTGGTTCCTCTATAGTCATCTTCTGTTGCACAGCAGAATCAGGTATCGACATGACTTGAATTGCCATCTTGTCGGCTTCCTGCTCGTATTTATCCCCAGGTGCTCCTACAGTCAACTTAGTCTGAATTGGTTGTGAAGACATTCTTGAAGGATGAAATAAAGATATTTTGGCAAGCTCATGACCAGGAAATTGTGTTTTTTCTCCTATCTCTGGTGTTAGAGGTACATTTTGTTGAGATTGTCTCTCAACCGAAGCAAATGGTCGCTGGTCTAATTGCGACCTTTGAACTTGCGATCGCTCATTACCAAAAGTGCGTGGAGCAAATTGATATTCTGGTGTTGAGCTACCTGACGAAGTTTTTCTTTGTATTTTTTCTCGCATAATACTTTACTCTACTTTTCTCAAAAATTTGCCTTGCTCATATTACATAACTATCCCAAAACAAAAATTAAGTTTTAATTAATACTACTAGTAGCAGTAGTCATACAGAAAGTAAGAATAGTCCCAATCCCAAGGAATAGGCAGTGTCTACCTTAATTGCAAAGGCGATCGCCTGTTGACTCGTGCCACAACTAAAAAATTTATCCTCAATCTTAGGCTAAAGGCACTGTGCCAGAATCAGAATTAGCCAAAGGTCGAACTTGACTTTCAGCTAGTTTTGTAGATCTAAATACGTATGTACGAGCAACGGATGGTGAGGGTGTTGGGGAAGCTAGAACATCTTATGGGTTAATCAGCTGAACGTTCGGGAAGTAGGTACGGTATCGCCTTACGTCTCGGGTTAGAAGAGGCAATTCAGCAACGACGGCATGAGCACCGATATAGAAGTCAGGTAGCGGAGAACGCCTTTCGCCCCCTCGCCGACGATACTCCAAAAAGCATTGCCCCGCCAGAAATGCTGCCTTGTAGGGCAATGAATCGCGACGAAAAAACTCGGGAGGAATCACAGCTTCCAACGCTTCAATCTGCTTGAAGCCCACAGAAATTTCGGCGTAGATAATTGGGTTAATGACTAAAATTCCTCGATTGGCATATTCTGCCAACATTTGAGCAGACCATTCAAACCACTGAGGATCTTCCGTGACAACATCCAGAATGACATTGCTATCCACCAATACGTCAGTCACTCGTCTCCTCGGGTAAGCTGCAAAATCTCATCAGTTCCTAAACCACTAGTTGCTTTACCACGCATCATTTGAATCAGGGAAATTCCTCGCTCAGAAGGTGGCTTTTTACGAAGCTCAAGAGTGTCACCCATCACCTCAAATTGGATCTCTGTACCAGGGAGGAGTCCGAGTTGTTCTCGAATGTCGGGAGGAATGGTAATTTGTCCTTCTGCATTGATTTGCATAGTGCTCACAAAATTGGATTGACGCCTACTCAGTTATATAATAATAGAGAAATTGTCATCACTCAATTTGGAGTGACAGACTCATTAATGTAGCTGCTTCGTTGGGTGGTGTCATGGCGCGTGTCAGTCAGTGATTTCTGGTATTGTGACTGATAGCTATGCGATCGCTCATGCTTGAGTAATTGCCAACTCAATCAAGTGTTTGAGGATTTTCAAAACATCATACAAATTATTTTTTTGATTATTAATTCCGAATAAATCAGAAGTTCCGTACTGAGGAATTTCGCCTTTTAGTAATTTGACAAACAGGAAACTTCCACCATTGGTAATCATGCCAAAGCAAGAATTATTTGGGTTTGTACGATCGAGTATATAGGCAAGAATTTGAGCTAGCCCTGCTTCAACAGATAACTTAGCCTGTTTGGATTCAATCACCATTACCCAAAGCTTATCCTTCAGCACTAGAGTATCCAAATTACCTTTGGTAATGATTGACTTCTCCTCATCTTCAACTGAAATTTCAACGTTTTTCTCGGCTCGTAGATCGAAGGGTGATAAATAAAATTGCCCAGTAAAGAGCAGTGGAGAAATAACCGCTAGGTTTATAGGTTTTTCCAACAAAGGTGGCTTTTTGAGTAAGTTAAAATAACCAGCCTTGATTCGATCGAGCAATTGCCTTTGCCACTCGCTCAGTTCCGGCAAATCTCTCTGCCACTCATAAAAAAATTGTGGCTCTTCAACTCTTTGGAGTTGGAAGATCGTTTCCAATTCTATAAGGGAAATTTCTTTTGCTTGAATTGTTTGTAGCATAGTCAAGAAATAGAGCAAGTAAGATGAAGAGGGAAAATAATTGCCTACCAATCGTTCTAGGTTTTATCTGTCAATTTTCTTTGTGTTAGAGGTAAAATAAGTTTAGGTAAACTTATACTACCATAGAACACATATACTTAAAAAATAGTCTTTTACGCTCAACTGATGACAGATGTTTTGAAAGCCCTAAAATCTGCTAAGGTCAACGGGTAGCTGTTCAGTTAAGTATGGCAGCTTGGGAGATTTTGCTTAAGTGGGTGGAAAACCAAGAAGATGCAGTAATAGTTAAAGCTGCTCTTCCAAAGTTAGCAGAATTCCGCTTTGATTCGGAGAGTTGAGAGTGGTTTGATTGGGATACGGGTTGAGGAACAATGGGACGACAATTGAGGCTAGCTAATAATAGTCTTAGGTTATCTTATCGATAATGCATTCCTGTCTTTATGATTCAGTGAATGGATTTAAGATGGAAATCTGACAGTTTTCAAAATCGCGGCTATTGCGCGTTATCAGAGTTAGTTGGTGAATATGAGCGGTTGCAGCGATTAGCATATCTGCCTGGGAGCGAGGTTTCCCTTGATTCCTCAAGCGCTCTCGCAACTCACTAGAGTATTGGGCAATTTCAGGGGTAATTGGAATGACATGGCAGTTAGTAGCCAGAAATCCTTGGAACCAGGTTTGAATTCTAGCGTTTGGTTTTGAGGCTAAGCAGTAAAGGATTTCCTCTAGAGTGATGACACTCAACGAGATCGATGAAACAGTCGTACTCCAGTGTAGTACGACTGGATTTGGTTGAGGTCGAGCTAATTCGCTGATAATGTTGGTATCACAAATATTGGTCATGAGAGCTTTCGACAAAGGGATTGGAGCGATCGTGGCGAGGAGGCACTTCTAGGTGATAGTTTTCCTCAGCACAAATTCCACGTAATTCTGTGAAAGCATCTGCTAAAGAGGGTTTCTGGCGTTGCTGCTGCCAAAGAAGGAATTCCTGAAAAACGTCAGCTTTTACAACAGCTGCAACCAGTTGGTTTCGATCGTAAATAAGCTGAGGTTCCTCAACAACAGCATCGATTAGTTCAGAGAACTTTTGTTTTGCTTCCTCAAGTTTCCAGGGCATATATCTTGTAAGCTAGACACTATAGCAGTTCTCACTTGAATGAAGTACAGATTTATCTCCGTCCATCTGCTACAGGCTGCGGTTCCATAAATTTTTTATGTATTGTACCCAAGTGAGAACCGCTATATTAATCTAAATTGTAGACTCACCAAGTTGACAAAACCTTTGCCAAGCAGAATTGCTTTTCGGATTTCCACAATCCCTACTTGCATTTGAAGACAATAAACGTGCCGCGCTCGCACTTGCGGAATGTGGGAGTATCTACACACGAGCATAGTGGCAACGATCAACACAAAGCAAAAATCTTCTAAACTACAAGGATTGGGCATCATTCCATCGGTTTAAAGCAACAGGTAGCGCTCGCCAAAAATGTTTGACATTTTACATTCATTTTAAGACAATAAGATTATAATAAACCTTAACAATTTAATGCACGTAATCAGTCGTAAAAAACTGAGAGAGTTTTGGTAGCAACACGCGGATTCTTATGATGCACTCGATAATTGATATAAAGCAGCAAGTAAGGCAAACTGGTCTAATCTGATTGAAGTACAAGTAATTTACCCAACAGCAGAGGCAGTAAGCAATTTTACGGTTTTTAACATTAAGGGGAACAAGTATCGCTTAATAGTAAATATTATTTATGCTGAAGCTACAATTTTTATTAAATATGTTTTAACTCACGCTGAATACGATAAAGATAAGTGGAAAAATGACCCTTACTATTAATCCAGAAATTTATGCAAATAAATTGGCTGAGTATCAACCAAAGGTAATTAAAACTGATGAAGAAAATGAGCGTGCGATAAGCCGGGTACGGCTTGCGCCAAGGGCGATCGCAATAGCTGAGGAACTAGCACATCGTCAAAACAAAACAGCAGAAGAATCTGCTTTATTTGAACTTTTGATTGCTTTAATCGAAAAATATGAGGATGAGCAATACCCAATGGGTAAGTCAAGCCCTCATTCTATGCTCCTGCATTTGATGGAAGCTCGTAACTTAAAGCAGATCGATCTAGTTAGGATTCTTGGTTCAAGTGGGGTAACATCGGAAGTTGTTAGCGGTCGGCGAGAGATTGGTAAAGTACAAGCTCAAGCTTTAGGCGAGTTTTTTCAGGTCGATCCTGGGTTATTTATTTGATATGGGGAAATGCTTATCGGAATCGGGCAAACTAACCAAGAGAATATCACCTCTTGCCATCTAACTCTCCTGAGATGTCAGTGCTAATTCCGTATTCAGCCAATCCTCATCACTTGCTGCTTCCCAAGCCGCAAACTCTTGAGCCAGTTCATCAGCGGAATTCTACCCAAGCGTTGGAGCCAACAGTGCTACAATCTCGTTACTCACAGAATGCCCGTGTGCCTGCAATGCCTTTCTCTTTGACCCGCGATCGAACTTAAACTTATTAGCCTTGAGCAGCGATGAGAGTCAAATCATTAAATCATTAGTGGTGAGGGACAATGCCCAAGAAAATCAGAGAATTGAAGGCAATGGTGGCAAAAGCAGGTTATATTCTTCAATCAGGTCGCGGTAAAGGAAGTCATACCTTTTGGAAACATCCGTTACTACCTAAAAAACCCTTAACCATTCCTGGCAAAGATGGAGATGATGCTCCGCTATATTTAGAGAAGAGCATTCAAAAAGTGCTGAGAAAACTGGAAGAGATTGAAAACGAGGAAGGTGAGGGATGAGCTATCGTTATAGCATGGTGATTCAGTGGTCAGAGGAGGATCAACTTTTCTTAGTCCACTTGCCTGAGTTTCCTTGGCAGCAGTTTCATACGCATGGCAAAACTTATGAAGAAGCTGCTAAAAACGGTCAGGAAGTAATTGAGGCTTTCATTGAGATCCTGATTGAGGAGGGAGAGCCATTACCAGAACCTAGGATGCTTCCCTCAAAGCCGTTGCAAGTCGCCTAGTTAATTGAGCGCAATCGCGCTTACAACTCAAATCGGAGGTGCGATCGCTCATCCATAAGCAATTGCTAACTCAATCAAGTGCTTAAGTATTTTCAAAACGTCATACAAGTTATTTTTTTGATTGTTAAATTTTAGGCTACCACCACGGTAAACCGCACCAAACCCTCCTGACCGAGTTGCAATGAATCACCGTGATTCAACCGATAAGGAACTCCAGGAGCAAGCATATTACCGTTGAGATAAGTGCCGTTACGGCTGTTGTCATCTAAGATCGTGTAGGAATTTTGATTCCAATCCCAATGCACTCGTGCGTGCGCTCGCGAAACTATCCCTTCATCGGGAATACCTACTAGGTCAATCTCTGGGACTGTTCCATGAATTTGCGATCGCCTCCCAATACAACCCCCTTCTCCACGCAAATAAAACTCTTGCCCTGTTGTATGAACCAGTTTTAGTACTGGTAGCACAGGACGTTGTGGCGAGGGTGGAATCTGCTGTCCGTAGGAAGGGCGAGGCTGATAATTCGTTTGCTCTGCTGGCTCCCGATATTGCTGTGTAGAGGACGGCATCTTGAACTGGGGCTGTGGCTCTTTAGACTGGGCTGGTGCAGCAATTGCGTTACCTAATGGGTTGCCACAAAGGGGACAGACTTTGGCATTGTCGGGCAAGTTACGGTTAAAATACTCGCAACTGGGGTTAAGGCAGGGATTTGCAGCCATGAGTCGTTCGATCGTCTTTAGGTATCATCTGTAGAGGAACTAGCCCTACTTTTTCTAGCAAGCATTGACCCTGACGAGTAGTTAGCATTTCGGCAAATTTTGAACCGATGCTTGGCAGACTGTTATCCTTAGGATACACTACATTCAAAGAATAACCTAAAGGATAGTGACCCGTGCTAAAACTTTCAACATCAAAATAATAGGGTCTTCTGTCACACAAATTCACTTCTGGATTGATAGGCTCTCCATTAGGCTGCAAGAGAGGTTGGATTTCACGGTTATTATCATTTACTATAGCCAAAGGGTAACCATTGCATTGCTTCCAAGTTTTGCTAAGAATACCAAAACCGATAATTCCAGCTTCCTTTTTCTCGAATTTAGCCCTGATTTGCTTTTGGGTTTTCTCCGTTATTTCGGTAAATGGCTTGGTAATTTCTTTATACAAAGCAATTTGCTGTGGGTCGTCTTTTAAAACTTGCTGTTGAAATAAACGCACTGCTTCCGGTTCTGTGGGAGCATAAGGTTGTATGGGAAGATCTAAACCACCAAGTTCTCGCCAGTTAGTAATTTTGCCTGTATAGATTTGATGTAATTGTTCCAAACTAATTCTGCCTTTCAGTACTTTAACAGGAGCCAAGTCATCCTTATTAGAGGCAACAAATACTAGAATTCCGTCATAAGCAATGGGCTTGCTCTCTAATTCTTCATCTACGTTTAAAGATGTCATGGCAAAATATGCTTGACAGTTTTGTTTTACTTTATACTCTTCTCTACAGCTTCGCACTTTTTTTATTGGCACGCTTACAGTAGTGACATCTGAAGACGGTACAGATTGGTAGCCCAATGTTACATATGACTTGGGCTTGCTCAAAGTTTCTTCAAGAGTACCGCTTTCTGGTTTTTGTTTTAACACCGTACTCCACGTACTGTTGTTCTCTCCGGTATAAACAAATTCTCCTTCAGGAACATTGCTGACCTCGGAAAATCTCGTTAGAAGTTTACACCACTGTCCGCAGGTTTGCGAACTAGGATTTGATTTGAGGAAATACCAAATTCCTCCTCCAAGTAAGAGCAAAATTAAAATTCCTAACAAAATGAAAGGCGAGCGCCACTTTTTCTCTGGCTGTTCTAAATCTGTTGTCAGAGCTTTATTGCTTGCTGGATCTTCTTTTGGAAGTTGCAGCAATGCTTGGCGGGCTGCTTCAGCACTCTCAAAAGGTCGATCTAATCCAATAAGACGATAAAGAAACTGCTTTAGGTGGGGATCTGAAGAATGCCAATTTTGAGCATTTCTCGGATTGAGGGGTTGACCAGAGCTATCTACAGCTTTTCCTACCCACAAATAAAAAGCGACTAGTCCTAATGCCACTAAATCTTCTTCAAGTTGGGGTTTTACAACTTTAGTAGGGGGTGGGTTAAATAGGCTTTCCCAAATAGCTAAATCATCAAGATATATATAAAACTGCTGGTTATTCTCTATTTGAATTAAAATACTCTCTAAATTGAGGTTACCATGAGCTATCCCGCGTTGTACTTGATTTGAGGGAAAGCGTAGCGATGAGGTGTGAAGAAACTGTAGAGTTTGTAGGGTTTGGTCGAGTACCTGGCGCACTTGTGGTGCATCCATTGCTCCTTTATTTATCAGGTATTGATTTAAAGTCTGAGATGCTTCTACCCCTTTGGTAATTAAATAACAGCGCTCTAAACGCTCGTCAGCGATCGCTTCCCATGGCTGGTTCAAGCGAAAGTTTTGGTTTCTCCCATCTGCAAGACTGACTCCCGCCACTTGCAGAAAAGTTTGTTTGCGCTGACGTGTCTCTTCAGTATTAAAACAACGATTGGGTAGGAGATATTCTTTAATGATTACAGGTTGGCGATCGCTCACTTGTACCCCAGAATATAACCGTCCCATTGAGCGCGTATACAAAAAATTGATAACTTGATAAGTCCCTCGATTACCCTTAATTTCTGAATTTTGCGCTAAGGTGGCTGGAAAACCACATTCCAGACAAAGTTTAGCTCCTGCTACTTCTTGCGCTGTATACAAGGGGCGATCGCAAGTTAACGGTGCATTCCGCGAACAAAAATATTCTTTAAACAACACTTAAAAACTCCTAAAGAGATTGTTAGTTGTTAGTTGTTAGTTGTTAGTTGTTTAATGTAACTTGTTATTTGTCCTTTGTTATTGGTCATTTGTCATTACTCCCTTTCCGCTCTAAAATTACCGCTCTTAGTAGGGTGGGCACTGCCCACCAAAGCGCGAACGGTTGGCAGTGCCCACCCTACCTGTTTAGGTAATCTTTTGGCGGTTCGGGAGTAATTGATTACTACCAACCACCAACGACTAACTACTATCAACTAACAATTAACAATTATTAAGCCTGAACTAGCCCTAATTTCAAAGCAGCTACAATAGCTTGAGTACGGCTAGTCACTTTCAACTTTTCAAAAATATTGGTTAAATGAGCTTTAACAGTAGCTACAGTAATATATAAACGTTTAGCTATTTCTTCATTAGAAGCACCTTGTGTTAACAAACTTAAAACCTCTTGTTCTCTTTCTGTTATATGGACTTTTTGTCTTGCTTGTAAACTAGACTCGGAATATGCTTGGAAACAACGAAAAAATTTACTTGCAACATCTGAAGGTAGATATATTTCAGATTTTATTACGGTGGTAATAGCCTCATGTAATTGAGTTACCAAACGATTTTTATAAACGTAACCAGCGGCTCCTGCTTGCATTGCACGGAAGATCCAGTCATCTTCTTGATGCGCTGACAATACTAAAGTTTTACCATTATAAGAAATTTCTTTTAAATTTGAAAGGAATGTAATTCCACTACCTCCTGCTAATTCCATATCAAGCAAAATTAAGTTTGGATGTTTTTGGATTGTAAGTTTTAATGCTTGTTCTGGTGAAGTAGCTTCACCCACAATCTCTAATAATAATGCTTGATTTGTACTATAAAAGTTAAGCAATATTTGCAACCCTTGGCGAAAACGTTGTTCGTCATCTACTAATAAAACAGAAATTTTTTGAGAATTGGACATACTTTTCTATAAAACTCTTATTTAATTTTTCAAATGTACGTGGGTTGGACATTGCCTACATAATGCTTTTGGTAAGCAATACTCGCATGATGCTTTTGGTGGGCAATGCCCACCCTACTTGACTTTTGTTACAAAATCTTATTTCGGGGTAATATTAAAGAAAATTGAGCACCTCCAGTTGGCAAATTTTGACCCCAAATACTTCCTTGATGGTCAAGAATAATTTTCTTGGCAATGGTCAAACCTAGCCCCGTACCTCCAGCACGCCGCGAATAAAAAGGAGTAAATATCTTTTGCAAATCTTGCTGTGACAGTCCCGAACCCTGGTCACTTATTTTAATAAGTACTTCACTTTGAAAAACTTGCCAACTACAAGTAATAGTTCCATACTGAGGACTAAAGTAAACAGCATTACTAAGTAAATTTTCAAAAACCTGCTTCATTTGTAAATAGTCTATTTCCAAAAAATTAGAACTATTAGGCAAACAGATTTGTAGATGCTTTTGATTAATTAAAGGCTGTAACCCTTTGACACTATCTAAAACTAAAGTACGCAAATCCTGAAGACTGACTCTTAATTTTGTACTTTGACCGCAATAAATCAATTCCGTAAGATTATTATCTAGTTCTTGTATACTTTCACAAATAATTGATGCTTGTTCTTGCCAAAAATCATTTTTTAATCCTAAATATAAATTTTGTGCATACAGACCAATTAATCCTAAATTGTTACGTAATTGATGTCCCGCACGTTGAATTATCTGCTCAAGCAATTGAATTTCGGATTTGTGTTGCTCGCACTCCCAATAAAGGTCTAAATAATTGTTCAGTAAAATAGCACATTGCTTTACATAATTTTGCAAACTAACTGGTAAAGTTGCTTCTGTTAATATTTGAATATACTCAGGTTGTTGATTCCTATATCCTATGGTACAAATATAAGAATTGGCAGCAAAAAACAAATTGACTTCATGTAATGTTAAAACAGGAGGTAATTCTAACAACCACTCTTCTGACTTTAAATACGCTAAGGTATTGTGAGAAAAAGAAGGTTGCGATCGCGCATAGTTAATAACTTCCTGATGAGTTTTACTTATTGGATCGTAATAAACAATCCGAGCGAAAACAATAGGAGATTGAATGGTTAACTGTTCTATTTGTACCTGACAGAAACTTTGAAGTTTTGAAGACAGCAAAGATTTAGAACCAGCCATTATGCATGGGACGGAGGAGCCTATTACCATAGCTAAACTCACTACTTAATTTGTTAAGCCGATATTTCGTATGATTTTTTACTTAACGATAAATGCCCCGCTCTCAATTAAAATAAACTCTAGCCGGATAATATTTAGTTTTTGTCACAATACTACTTAAGTATAGTCTAGAGAAATTATACAGTCTATATAAGTTTTGTATCTGCTAATAAGTGGTTTTTTTAAAAAAACTTAATAATGTGACTCATTTTTATACAGTATAAATACTAATTACCCTTAGCCAGTATTTTTTCTTATGGAGCAAACCTCGACAAAAGTCTAATTACCTTCAACTATTAAATGGATTTAGTCTAAGAGCATCTCCATGGTTCTGTGACAGCTTCATGCTTATCTCTCTTCTTCATACACTATCGTCTATCTTAGCTGGAGGAACTTCCCTCAATAGTACCGAGCAAATTGACTTTAGTCGTCCAGGAAGTCGTAGGGACGAGAGCAGTGGACCTGTTGTCAATTTGTACTTTTATGACATTCGCGAAAGTAAGCAAGTACAACATTCTGGTAGGCAAGTAGAGCGAAAAGTTACACAATCTGGCTTACAACCTGTTTCTGTGACTTGGCCTCCGAGTTGGTTTGATGTGTCGTTAATGTTAACGGCTTGGGATAGTACGACTTTAGGCGAACATCGGCTTTTAACTGAAGCATTAACCTTGCTGCTACGCCATCGATCGCTACGTGAGGAATTTTTAGCTCCTGAATTGCGTGGTTATGGTAATTTATCCTTGGCGGTGTCTGTGGAATCACAAGTTGAAGTAGGTTCTTTATGGAGCGCTCTCAATGTTCCCTTGCGTCCAGCCTTGTACATAACAGTTACAGTACCTTTTGAACCACAAAGTACTTCCATACCTTTGGTTTGGGAGCGAGTTATTAGCGTGCATGACAATCTGCAAAAAAATGGCAATGGTAATAGCAAAGTATTAAATAAGCGGGTAGCGATCGCTGGTATTGTCAAAGATGCAGTTACAAAGCAGCCGCTTGCTAAAACAGAAATTAAAGTTAATGGGGTCGAAAAATTAGCAATTAGCGATCGAGAAGGGCTGTTCTTTTTTGAAGATTTAAGACTGGGCAATTATGTATTATTGCTTACTTGTTCTGGTTACCAACCTCAAACCTGCAATGTCCTAATAGATAGCTCAAATTATACAGTTAAAGAAATCTTACTCACACCCACCTCAGTCATTCAGAAAAACTAACCGGGCAAACATCCCTACTGCCAAAATCCCCAATCGCCAATCCCTAATCCCTAATTCCCTTAAGGAGAGACTTTCATGGCAAGACTTGATTACAAAGCTCCTGGTGTTTACATTGAAGAAATAGACAGAGGGAGCCGACCGATAGAAGGTGTTAGTACAGCAATAGCCGGATTTGTAGGCTTTACAGAAGATGTGCGTGGCGGGGCTGAGTTGTTTAAGCCTATGTTAGTCACCAATTGGACGCAATATCTCAACTACTTTGCTCGTAACAACTCTGACGGCTTTACTGACTTCAATGCCTATTTACCTTTTGCAGTTTACGGCTATTTCATGAATGGTGGTGGTCGTTGCTGGATTACCAGTATTGGTACTCAATTACCAGCCGCTTCGAGAGCTGCTGCACCAGAGGCTCCGTCCATACAAATTACTGGTCGAGGAAATCGTCCTTCCCTCACCTTTACCCTACGCTCCGAACAGGTAGCTCTTGGGGCGGTTAGTATTGCGATTGATGACAGTACGCCCCTCCCCCTTCCTGAAGGTACTGAAGGAGAAGCACCACCAAACACGGGTGAGTATTTTACAGTGCAAATTCGTCGCGGTGAGGAAGTTCTAGAACAGTACGAACACTTGAGCATGAACCGCGAACTAGCACCGAGTGTAGCAACCTATGCGATCGCAGCTTTACGAAACTCCTTGTATGTCAACGTCACGGACTCCTCGCAATCTGGACAACCTCTGGCGCGACGACCTGCAAATGGTCAGTATGAGCTAACACCTGCACTTGTCACCTCTTCACCAGATCGTTTTTCACAAGATGTCGAGGGAGTACGAGACGATCGCACAGGCGTGCGCGGTATTTTCGAGATTGATGAAATCACCATGCTAGCTTGTCCCGATCTCATGCGGGCTTATGAAGTTGGAGTGATGAACTTAGAGCAAGTCCACGGCATCATGGAACTCATGATTAGCATGTGTGAAGGTTCTGCTAGTGGTGATATTCCCAATCCACCCAATCGCATGGTTGTACTCGACCCACCACACGATCGCGTCAAACCCCAAGAAGTTGTTGATTGGCTGCAAAGAAGCTTCAACCGTCGCTCAATGTTTGCCGCACTGTATTACCCCTGGATTAAAGTTCCTAACCCGCGTAACGGTGGTAGACCAATACTTGTACCTCCATGCGGTCATATTATGGGTGTTTGGGGAAGAACAGATGAAACCCGAGGAGTTTATAAAGCACCTGCAAACGAAGTCCCAAGAGGCGTAATCGGCTTGAGCTATGATATCAATTTTCGCGAACAAGAACTCTTAAACCCCCTCGGTATTAACTGCATTCGTAACTTTCCCAATCGAGGTATTCGCATCTGGGGAGCACGTACCTTAGTTGAACCCGATAAAACTGAGTGGCGTTATATTAGTGTGCGTCGGTTGTTTAGCTACATTGAAAAATCCATAGAATTAGGTACGCAATGGGCAGTCTTTGAACCCAATGACGAAGACTTGTGGGCAAGAGTGCGGCGTACCGTCAACAACTTCCTGGAACGTCTGTGGCGTGAAGGAGCTTTATTTGGAGCAACACCAGAGCAAGCATTCTATGTCAAATGTGATGAAGAATTGAACCCTCCAGAAACCCAGATACTCGGTCGTTTGTATATTGAAGTCGGTATTTGCCCCGTAAGACCCGCCGAGTTTATCGTCTTCCGTATTAGTCAATGGAATGGTATTGACGACGAGTAGCAGCATTATCCCATTAATCCAATTAATTCATTAGGAGTCCAAACATGGCTGGCGAATATTTGACCGCTTGTAAATTCTACTTTGAGGCAGATCAAATTACTGATAAATTTATCAAAGAAATTAGTGGACTTGGAATTGAAAATACTCCATCTCAAGAAATTCACGGTTCCAGTAAAGATGCTAGGATTAGACGTCAAGCTACTCCTACAGTAGTAAAATTTACCAACATTACACTCAAAGTGATCGCAACTGTCGATAAAGACCTTTATGACTGGTACCAGAAGTGTAACGAAGATATGGGAGATCCTCGCAATTGGTCTCAGAATCGTAAAACTGCTTCAGTAGTTGCTTACGATCAGAACAGCAAGGAGCAGGCACGGTGGAATATTATCAATTGCTACCCATGCAAATATACAGGTCCTACCTTAACTGCTTCTGGTGGCGATATGGCTAATGAAACCATAGAGTTGGTTCATGAAGGCATCAAACGTGTTAAATGAATAATACTCAGAGATAATTTATAAGATATCGTAGGTTGGGTTGAGGAACGAAACCCAACATTGAAACCCAACATTGAATCAAATTGTTAGGTCTCGTTCCTCAATCCTTCTTCACCAGATGTGTATTTCATGCCCAAGTAAAGTGTTGCAGGAGTGACAAACAGTGCCAACAAACGAACTTCCAGAAATTCTCACAGCATCTCGTTTCTATCTCGGATTAACACTTGATGGCTCTACAATCGATTGTCACTTTTTGGAGTGTCGGGGGTTTCAAGTAACTCAAGCTCCCATCGAAATCTGTGAAGTGACCGCCAACAAAGGGGGAGGTGCAGCACAGAAAGCACAGGTAGTGAGAACTAAACTTCCTGGCAATGCCAAAATTGGTAATCTCACCCTACGTAGAGGTATGACTAGTTCTATGGAGCTTTGGAATTGGGTTCAATCCATCCAAATGGGTAATTGGGCTAAGCAACGCCGACTAGTTGCTTTGTCTATTTATAATCAAGCAAGCGTTGAAATTGCAAGATTTGAATTAACAGGGGCTTGGGCTAGTAGTTACAAAATTACTGATGTTAATGCCCGCAGTACAGAAATAGAAATTGAGGAAGTCGAAATTGCTTTCGAGGAATTTAAAAGAGTGAAGTAGTGGGAAGCTATATGTTTCAAACCGAGTTTGAATTTACATTACCTAAAGGCTACCTAGATCCTGATGGTAATCTCCATCGCAAAGGAATCATGCGGCTAGCTACTGCCATAGATGAAATATCTCCTTTGCGCGACCCTCGTGTTAAGTCAAACCCTGCTTATGCTACGATAATTATCCTGTCTCGTGTCATTACCTGTTTGGGAGCATTATCTGAAGTAACTCCTCTGGTAGTAGAAAATTTTTTTGCTCAAGATTTAAGTTACCTACAAGACTTTTATCGTCACATTAATGGCTTGGAAAATAATACCACCATTACAGAAAACACTGTTAACAGTTCTGAAACTATAGTTATCAGTTAAATAATTAATTCTTTATCTTTAACTATGTATGAGTCGTAAGGATTCTCTCTGCACTGAATTTGCTTTTACCCTCCCCAAAGGTCTAGTCGATACCAAAAACCGAGTCCATCGTCAGGGAGTTATGCGTCTAGCAACTGCATTAGATGAAATATTAGTACAAACAGAGCGTAAAGTTCAAGAAAATTCCGCTTATGGAGTCTTAGTAATGCTTTCACGGGTAATTACTCGTTTAGGTAGCCTTACTTCTGTTAGTCCTAATTTACTCGAAGGGCTTGTAGTTAGTGACTTGGCTTATCTTAGAGAATTTTACAATCGAGTTAACCAACAAGGAAACGCTCATATTCCCACTCAATGTCCCCATTGCAATACTGAATTTTCAGTGGAGCTAGAACTAGCGGGGGAGTCATAAGCTACCCCTCGGATATGTTGTATGAGGAGGTAGCGTTTATTGCTTACCACTTTCACTGGTCGCAAGATAATATTCTCAATTTAGAACACTCTACCCGTCAACGTTGGGTAGCAGAAATCAATAAAATTAATCAAAAGTAGATATAGCGTTTCCTAATCTGCTGAGGTACAAATTTATCTGCGTCCATCCGCTACAGGCTGCGGTTAATTATTTCTTTATATACCTCATGAATCTGGAAATTGCTATAAAAAACTTTCAAATTTTACAAAAACTCTCATCACTAAAATTGTTATTATGAAAGTAAAAGTTCTTAATTCACAAACACTCAATGAAGTCAAGGAACTTAACTTAGCTCTAGCAACCAGAGTAGCAGGTGAATGCATAGTTGGTCGTTCTCCTAATGCGGATTTAGTCATAGACAGCCCTGATGTCAGTCGGTTGCATGGTAAGTTTTTGTATCAAGAGGGAGAGTACTACTTCTACGATTTAGGTAGTAGAAATGGTTCAATAGTTAATGGCCATCTGGCTCAGACCAATCAAAGCTACAAATTAAAGGTAGGGGACATTATTCGCATGGGTGAATTTGTTCTCATGATGGAAGAAATTAATTTAGTCCCTGAAGATTTACCAGAAACAGTCTGTAAAAGTTTAGATGCTACAGTAATATCGGGTTGGCGCGAAGCTGCAAGATTAGAGAATTATGAAGTAGCCGAGCCACCTCAAGAAGTTGTTAATGATGTATCAGATTCTTTAGAAAATTTAGCACCAGAAAAAGTCACTGAATTCCCTGCTTCAAATATTCAATCTACAAATAACATTTCTCAAGACATTAGTATTGAAGAAACAACTAGCGTTCAAGAAGTTACTTTTGTTCAAAGCCAAGAAGTAGATGAATTAAAAGAAACTAACTCCTCTGAAGTTATTAGTATAGAAGAAACTCGCGATCGCCCTTGGCGCAAGCCGTACCCGGCTTATCGCGAAGTCACTTTTGCTCAACCCTCAGAAGTGGCTGAAGCAGAGGAAATTGATACTCCTGAAGTCATGAGTGCTGAAGAAAAAACAAGTGTTCAGGAAAACACTTTTATTCAACCTCAAGAAGTAGCTAAGTCTGAAGAAATAGTAGAAAATTCAGAGATAGTCAGCGAAGTAGCTAAATCTGAGAAAATAATTCAACATTTTGAGATAGTCAGTGAAGTTCCTTTAGAAACTAATATTCAATCTTCCGAGCTATTAGAAGAAATCACAGATCCTCAAGCCACTAATATAGCTTCTCAAGTAGACCAAGAACTAGTAATTTCGGAAAACACGAATCTAGTACCTGAAGTAATTACTTCTGATACAACTACTACTCAAACACCTGAAGTAGTAGACATCTCTCAAGAATTAGCTCAAACACCTGAAGAGACAGAAAATATATCTGTACTGGTTGGTCAAGCATCTTCTGAAGAGTCTGAAACAAGCGCGTCGCGAAGCGCAAGCTGTACCCAGCTTATCGCACAACCAAATCATGTTGAATCTCCTGTTACTTCTGAACAAGCACCCGTAGCAACTTCTCAAATCTCCTCAATTATTTCTACAAAATATATAGCACTTATAGCTCATGAAAGTAAGAGAGCGGATCTGGAGCAATTTGTTGCTCAACATCAAGAGTTTTTCTCACAATACCTGACACTTGCACCTCCTTCGATTAGCGAAAGATTGGATAAACATTTAAGTACTTCTATTAAGCAAATTCCTGCTACAACATCTGGAGGATATCAAGCTATTGCTTCTATGGTTGCAAACGGAGATATTTTAGCAGTAATTTTCTTGCGAGATTTTATGACACCTCAGTCTAGTCAAGCAAATGAAGAAGCGCTGTTGAGAGTATGTAATATCAACCAAGTTCTAATTGCAACTAATGTTCCGACTGCAGAAGCGATCGTGCATTACATTAGACTTAAGTGTGAAATCGAAAGATGGCGTGCGTTCAAATAGACTTAGGAGTTAGAAAGAAGAGAGAAATGGGCATCTTAGGAGTAGTTCACATTGCTCCTGCTCCTTTCTAACTGTCCATGCCTACATTCAAACACCATCGACCAATCGCTAAAAATACTAAATTGACATGGCGATCGCTCCTTACATACAGCCAAACGAAATCCGGGCGCAACTTACTGTCTCATCTTGTTGTGGGGGGTACAGCGTTAGGGGTAAGTATTGGAGCTTTCTTCAGCTACCAGGTGATGCGAGAGCTAACGCTCTTGAACTTGCAGCAAAACGCTCTGTCAAAGGTTGAGCATGGTACTGATGAAATTGATAGTTGGTTGGCAACTCTCAAAGCTAGAGTTGAGATGTTAGCTTATACAGAGCAAGTTCGTTCGGTCAATTGGTCAGTTGCTCGGTCTTATTTAAAAGCAGAAGATGCTCGAATCGAGGATTTTTCTAGGTTCGGGCTAACTACACCGGATGGTTGGCGTAATAATACTGCTACAAACCAACGGGTAAATGTTCGAGATCGTCGGTGGTTCCAAAAGGCGATGTCGGGAGAAATTTATGTTGATGACCCGATAATTAGTCGGTCAACTGGATTTCCATCCATTATCATATCTGCTCCTATTTCAAAGAGTGGGAGTTTATCGAGTTCACCCATTGGTGTTGTGCATGGAGCGGTAAAAGTAGATCGCGTATCTCAAGCAGTCAACCGTTTAAAGTACGGTCCTGGTAGCTATGCTTTTGCCCTCACCTCTGACGGGCGAGCGATCGTTCATCCCAATGCTGCCTTAATGTCAACTGTGGAAAAACCCGCCCCTAGTTTACTAGAATCATCTGAGCCAAGTTTAGCGAAGGTTGCTCGACAGATGGTAGCGCGAAAGCAAGCCATTGAGTTAATCCAAATCAAAGCGAAGCAGTTTTATATTGCTTTTATGCCTTTAAAGAATGCTAACTGGTCGGTGGCTTTGGTGATTCCGCGTGACAATATTGAATCTAAACTGAGCTGGTTGGATGGCATTGCAGTCGCTGTTGTGAGTTTGGCGGGAATGCTGATTGCTGTTTTGGTGTACGTGCAATCCGTCGAACAATCCCGATTGAAGCGAGCTAAAGCTGAAGCGGAAACTGCCAATCAACTGTTAGAACTGAAGGTGACACAACGAACCCACGAACTAAAGCAAGCAAGCGATCGCCTAGAGCAACGAGTTGTAGAACGAACGCAGGAATTACTTGAAGCCTTAGAACACCTTGCCCAAACTCAATCTCAGTTGATACAAACTGAGAAAATGTCAAGTCTGGGGGAGTTAGTGACGGGTATTGCTCACGAAATCAACAATCCAGTGAACTTTATTCACGGTAATGTTTTTCATCTCAACGAGTACGTGAGAGATTTACTTGATGTGATTCATTTATATCAGCAAAAGTATCCACAACCCGACTTAGAAATTGAACAGACTATCGCCGATTTCGATTTAGAGTTTATCAAAAAGGACTTGCCCAAAATCCTGACTTCAATGAAGATGGGAACCGAGCGAATTCGAGAAATTGTACAGTCGCTTCGCATCTTCTCGCGCATGGATGAGGCAGAACTTAAAGCTGTTGACCTGCACGCGGGCATTGAGAGTACACTGCTAATTCTACAACATCGGCTCAAAGCCAGACCAGAGCGTCCTGAAATTGAGGTCATTAAAGATTACGGCAATTTGCCATTGGTGGAATGCTACGCCGGACAACTCAATCAAGTGTTTATGAATATCCTCACCAATGCAATTGATGCCGTGGAAGAGCATATTCGCGAGCGCACTTATCAAGAAATAGCAAACAATCCCGGTCAAATTGCGATCTGCACGGAGTGCAGCAGCGAAGCGAGCGCTTCCCAATTTTGCTCGCCTTCACAGGTAAAAATTCGCATTGCAGATAATGGTGTTGGCATGGATGAAACGGTTAGCCAGAAAATTTTCCACCCATTTTTTACAACCAAACCTGTGGGCAAAGGCAGGGGAATGGGGTTAGCTATTAGTTATCAAATCATTGTTGACAAACATAAGGGTCAGTTGGAATGTGTTTCCACACCAGGAGGGGGAACACAATTTCTCATTCAAATTCCTATCAAGCAGCAAGATCTTTAATAAATAAGTTTCCAGTCAGAGACTAGGAATGAGAGATGAAAGAGAGTCGCGATCAGGAAAATCGCAATTACTAGCACAATACAGTTATGATAGAATTACAAAACTAAGGAAACAATGAGTTATGATTCGCCTCACTCAGTACTCTCATGGTGGTGGCTGTGGCTGCAAAATTGCTCCTGCCCAATTGCAGGAAATCTTACGCAAAGTTCCCTTAAACCAAGGGTTAGAGCAACTACTAGTAGGTACTCAAACGAGTGATGATGCGGCAGTTTATCAAATAAACGATAACCAAGCCTTAGTCTTGACAACAGATTTTTTCATGCCCATTGTGGATGAACCAGTAGATTTTGGACGAATTGCAGCGACAAACGCTTTGTCTGATGTCTACGCCATGGGTGGAAAGCCAATTTTAGCTCTAGCAGTGTTGGGTATGCCAATCAACACTTTACCGATGGAAGCAATTCGAGGCATTATGCTAGGTGGAGCAACAGTTTGTCAGGAAGCAGGGATTCCACTGGCAGGTGGGCATTCTATTGATTCTCCAGAACCCATTTTTGGCTTAGTTGCTGCCGGATTAGTGCATCCAATGTCTGTGCGACGAAACGCCACTGCAAAACCAAAAGACAAGCTGATTTTGACGAAGCCTTTGGGTATTGGAGTCATGACGACAGCCCTGAAGAAAGGTAAATTGACGCCAGATGCTTACGAATCAGTTCTTAAGGTGATGACACAGTTAAATAAAGTGGGAGCTACTCTAGCAACTCATCCTGATGTTCATGCCATGACTGATGTAACGGGATTTGGGCTGCTTGGTCATTTATTAGAGATTTGCCGAGGTAGTGAAATCAGAGCTAAAATCTCATTTTCTCAGGTTCCGATTTTACCAGAAGCTAAAGCTTTAGCATCGCAAGGGATTTTTCCGGGTGCTGCAAAACGTAATTGGGACAGTTACCAGTCTGAAATTCAGCAAGCAGGGTTACGTAACTCTTTGGCTGAATGGGAAACTTTACTGCTAGCAGATCCTCAAACAAGTGGCGGTTTGTTACTTTCTGTAGCACCAGAAAGCGCTCCGGCTATTTTAGAACAACTTGTAGCTGAGGGATATGGCTTTTCTACAGTCATTGGTGAATGTACGGTAGGAGAAGTAGGCATCGAAATCAGTGACCAGTGACCAGTGACCAGTGACCAGATTCTACCTGGGAATGCCTACCTGGAGGCTCTGCCTCTTCTGCTTGAACCTAACACGCGAGGCGGAGCCTCTCGATCTGCATTCCCAGGCGGAGCCTGGGAACGAGTGGTGACCAGTGACATTCCTCAATCGCCAATCGCCAATCCCTAGTCCCCATCTTCAAACAAACGATCGCCCTTGTGCAATCGATGAGCCATGTCATAGGTTTGGGCTTGCGATCGCATGGTAGGTGAGTGTGCTGCTAAATACCGAGATGCGGCTATCAGTACGTGAATCCCATCAGGAGTATGTCCTAACAAAGAATATTGTCGGAAAGCTGCTTCTATTTCCTGAATTACGTGGAAATCTCGATTTTCTCGTAGCATTAACTTACCAAGAACTGCCATCAACCGTTCTGGTTCGCCGCCACCGTACAAGTAATGAGCGACTAACCGCCCGACTTCGTTAACTTGCTGTTGTCGATCCAACAAATCTGGGAGGCGATGGAGCAATTCGTCTGGATTTTCTACTAAGTCCTTTGGTTCTGGGAGTCGGGCTGGTGGAACATTTAGAAAACGGTTGAGATATACACTCATTGCTGCATCAAACACGCCTCGAAGTAACTCCAAAGAAGCAACACGCCGCAATCCTTGATGAACTGCATTGGCAAAGGTAAAAGGATGGTGTGCTGTATCCCAATCTCCAAAATCATTATTGGTATGAAAGCGAGCAACACGCAAAGCTGCTGCATAGCTAACAACACTTGCTAATTGCTCTTCAGTACAACCTTCTCGCAAAGCTGTTAACAGTGCATCGGCTATTGCTTGAGCATTTTCACCCAAAAGAATTGGAATTAACTGTTCTCGATTAGACCAACTTCCTTGTCGGGATTGTCCTTCCTTCAAAGCATCAGGTAACTCGTCAAATGCAGATTCCAATATGGCTACTAAATCTACTGGATAACGCCAAGAATTTGACTCCTCCATACGAGAGGCATTTGCTAAGCCAGAAATTAAACTGGCTAACACTTGCTCTGCTTGTTGCCAATTGACGGCATCTAGTGCTTCTAATGCTTTATTGATAAAATCAAGCACGTGACCGACATCAATAAAACGATGGTCTGTTGCAGCAGCAAACAACATATCTGCAATTTGCGTTTTCTCTGCACCCATATGAATTGCAGATATGATGCATCGTTCTGCTGCTTCGCTATCCCGTCTTTCAATGAATTGACGGAACCAGTTTTTAAGGGTAGTCAAGTCAACATTGGAATTGGGTAATGGGTGAACTACAAAGTGAGGCGGCGCACTTCCACTATCACGGGCTACTGCTGAAAGCCCTTGATAAAGAGCGAGAGGTCGATCTTCTGCATCTAAGTAAGGTAATAAGTTCATCATGCAGGTGTGTATTGTCAAGCCGGTACTCCAACCTTCTTTGTTGTAACGAGTGCCAAATTCTAATCCAATTCGGAATGGTTCGATAGAATCTGCTCCCATATCTAGCAAAGCTATGACAGATTTGGCAATGACAAGGGAAATACCTTGTTCTAATCCATCTTGAAGCCTCTGACGTTGATGAACGAAAGGATCTACTTGAGATGCTAAATTTACCCACACTTCGCTATCCCGAATCTCTACACGAAAGGCACGGACATCATCTGCCCAAGAATCAAATGTTCCACCACTAGCCAAATCAAAGCGAGCATAGTGCCAAGGACAAGTCACAATTCCATCTTTACAAGTACTCCCATGGAGGGGAAAACCCATATGAGGACATCGGTTATCGATCGCATAAATCTTGTTGTCCGAGTAGAAAAGTGCGATCGCATACTTGTCTACATGAACTAACACGCCACCTGCTGCTCGGACATCTGCAACAGAAGCAACACGAACATAGCAATCTTTACTTGTTATAGTGTCAAAAGTTTGTGTCATAGTTATTTGTCATTTGTTATTTGTCACTGGTCATTTGTCATCGTTTTAGAGATTTTTACACGCTTTTATCTCTTCTTTCCCACATAGCGATCGCTTATCTTAGTTACAGATATTTACTTTTTAGCAGCAGCAACGAAAGAAACCCCAATAATTACGAACATGATACCTGCAATCCGTAATGGGCTAGCTGGATATCTAGTCAATCCAATTGCACCAAAATGATCCAAAAAAAGCGCTGCAATCATCTGTCCGGCGATTGTGAGAGCCAACGTTAGTGCTGCTCCAATTTTTGGTGTGGCAAAAATAGTTGACCAGACATAAAGAGTTCCCAAACAACCGCCTATCCACATCCACCAAGAGGTTTGAGATAGTGAAGCCCAGTTAGGGCTTGGATAACGGGCAAAGAAACAAATAGCAAGCGATGCCAGAGTGCCAGCAAGATATGAAATAAAAGTCACTTGCATTGGCTGACCAACATAACGTCTCAGAAGAGTGTTAAGAGCAACCTGAACGGGTAACACAGCGCCACCAATCAATGCTGCTATCAAGTAAAAACTTCTGTCATTCATAGCATTCAGTATGACATTCAGTAAGGGATATGGGCAATTTCATACACAACTCTCAATAGACAGTCTAGGGAACTCAACTACTCCCTTCTCGCTTCTCAGGTTACCTATGAAAGTAGGGTGGGCAATGCCTCCTACAAGTATCGGTAAGTTTAGAGTGGAAAGGGAATAGTCTACTCATCACCACTTTCTAAAGTTTTTTCTTTATAAACCTCAGTCTAAACAATCAATTGGACTTTGTAAAGAGTTTTCTTTATTTTGATTCCAGCAGTTTTCACCTAAATGAACCACACCGTTGGTAGGGGCGCAATGCCTTGCGCCCCTACGGCTGTGGTCTATTTACCTGAAATTGGAATATTACCAATGAAGCTCCAGTTTCAAGGCGTGAAGGTTTCTACGCTTCGCTTTTTGCCACTTGCGATTGCTTGAGGAGCCAGTTTCGCTCTTCAGATAACTCCAATACTAATTGGTGGCGCTCTACTAAGTTCGGGCGATGACCAACACTGATAAAAGTTGTGCCAGATGTTTGCAAATGCTGATATAAGCCCTCTTCATTGTTCAGATCCAAAGCACTCGTCGCTTCATCTAAGATTGCATAAGGGGGTTTGTTGAGCAATATACGGGCGAAGGTAACACGTTGTTGCTCTCCCAAAGATAGCACAGCCGCCCAATCTTGTTCTACATCAAAACCACCGTAGCGTTCATCCAAGTCAAATAGATTCACTTGTTGCAGTACTTGTTTGAGTTCAGAGTCATTAATATCAACATCAGTATGGGGATAAAGTAACTGAGCGCGTAAGGTTCCTAAAATCATGTAAGGACGTTGCGGTAAAAATAGCATCTCATTCAGTTTTGGTCGTACAATGACACCAGTACCTGTATTCCACAACCCGGCGATCGCACGCAGCAGAGAACTCTTTCCACAGCCACTCGGTCCTGTAATCAACAGTCCTTGACGTGATGGCAACTCCACCGATAAATCCTGAATCAAAGTTCTTTGATTGTTTGGTGTTTGTAAGGTCAGGTGGGAGATAGCTAAACGGGAATCCTCTACTATATCAATAGTGGGAGTCTCATCAAGTTGCTGATTTTCTTTGTCGGGGGGTTCCAAGTACTCAGCAAAGCTATAGAGACGGTCAATCCCCGCTCCAAAAGTTGCTAGAGACTGTAAGCGAGACACTATCACGTTTAACGAGAAAAATACTCGCACAAATGCCCCTTGCGCTTCTGTAATTTTTCCCACCTCTATTTCCCCTGCAAAGACACTATGGGAAACAACCAGTGCTGGGATAATGAAGGGGATAAATTCATAAGCATTGGTCAAAACATTGAGATTGAGTTCCCACAATATCAGTTGCTTAAAATTATCAAACGCCTCCATAAATCTGTTTTTTAGCTGGTTTGACTCCTGCTGTTCCCCCCGGTAAAAGGCAATTGATTCGGCATTTTCACGGATGCGAATTAAGCCAAAGCGAAAGTTAGCTTCTTTTTTCAGTTGCTCAAAATTGAGTTGAACTAGAGGTCTACCAAAAACTCCTGTGGTCAAAATTGTACCAGCCAAGGCGTAAATAACCAGAAAAACAACCAGAGACTTGGATATTCCCCACAAAACCCCACTAAAAGCAATCACCTTGAGGATAGCTCCTACAAAGATCAGCAAAAACTTGAGAGAATCTTGAGTAAAGCTTCTGATATCCTCAGCAATCCGCTGATCGGGATTGTCAATCTCTGTATTTGAGCTATTGAGGTGATAAAAAGCGCGATTGCTGAAGTAATTATCTAGAAAACTATTCGTAAGCCACCGTCGCCAGGAAAGACCTAGACGGTCTTGCAAATAGTTGTAGCCAGCTAAAAGCGGTGCATAAAGAACCAGCACAGCAATGAAAATCTGTATAGCTAGAGCAAATCTCGGCTCATCTTTGGCTGAAAGAGCAGAAATTAAAGCCCCCTGCTGGGCGTTAAGGACAACAGCAAGACCTGTGTATGCTAGTAACAGTAGTACACAGAGCAACAGCAAACCCAGTGATGACCATTTTTCTGACCTAAACCAGTAGGGTTTGGCGATCGCCCAAAACCGTCTGAACAACTTGAAGTTAAATCTATCCATACACTCATTATGAACGAAGATCGCCTTGGAGTTGCCTATGCTCCTGCTAGGGTTGAGAACGAGTATAGAGGGGATCGCTCTGTGTTCTAACACGCGGAACAGTTCACAGGAGCATTTGTTGTTAAAAGTTTATGGTTAATTAACTTTTTTGGTTGATTACTTTGTCCTGGTGTCACACAGTCTATTGCGAGATTGATGGTATTTTATTTTTGCACACACTCGGTTATCCCAATCGCGATACAAGCTATGACACTCAATTTATATTTACTGCGACATGGAGAAACTACTTTTAGTCAAAGTGGTAATTTCTGCGGTGAAACTGATGCGGAGTTGACATCTGTTGGGATGCAGATGGCACAGAGCTTTGCCGATGTTTATCAAAAATTGAAGTGGGAAGCTGTTTATGTTAGCCCAATGA
>NZ_BAACAP010000144.1:0-35342 GCF_045865695.1 Scytonema hankhaensis NUACC26 | reverse complement strand
CCCCTAGCCCACGCCAGTCGCCTACGGAGGGAGACCCTCCGTAGGCGACTGGCGTGGGCTAGGGGGGATCGATAAGTGCCTAAAATCACAGTCAACTACTTTTCAAACAACCTCTTAAGCGACATCCTGTGAATCACTAAGGTGAATGCGAATGATTTGAGCAATTAAACTGGTTTTTACTTGTTTTTTACTAGCGATTAATTCCGCTTTGGCTTCTTTAAATGCTTTACTTAAAGCAAATTCTCTAATTAACTCGGCGAGATTTTTTAGACTATCAGGTTCATTATGAAACTGTGCTGGCTGAAATTGATTACGCAATTTTAAAAGCTTATCTAAGAAAACCTCTTCAGTTCGATACTGGACAATATTCAAAAAATTTTCTAATTGAAAAATACGTCGTGTTTTACTCCATTCTATTCCCCAAATTTTACCAATATCACCTAAAGATAAATTTTCTTGATAGTAAAGTCTCAATCCTTCCGGATAACGATGAGCAAAGTTCTTATAAGCTCGACTTTTTTTCAATTCTTCAATACGCTGTTGAATTACTTCTGGTATTGTTTGGTATAAACTTTGCTCAAACAGGTCTTTGCAGATTTTTTGAAGTTTTTCTAATTCTACATCTTCCTGGTCATAGTCTGTGTGATAAGGTAATTCTGGGTTGGGAAAGTAATTATTTGTTGAATCATTATAAACCTCTATGGATACAGTTTTAGTACTACCTGTTTTTCTGTAAAGCCAATCTTGACGTAAAATTTCGGCAATGCGTTTAAGATTAGAAATCAATTCTTTGACAGAAATAGCAATATTTTTTTGCCGCAAAAAACTTAATATTTCTTTACGTTGGCTTTGTGTTGGTTCAAAACAGCGTCCTTTTTGGCATGTTTTGAGTCTATCGCGTTGATAAACTTTTTGAAAAGCTTGTATAATTTCAAGTTCTTCTGCCGAAAATAGTTTCGAGAGGGGACGGGTTATAGTTTTACATAAAAGTCCCCAATCACTAGGAGTTGCTAATCCAAATTCCCACAAAAATGACTTGATATTATTATTTTGACAGGTAAGTCTTCTAATCCAATTATCTAAACTTTCATTTGAAACTAAGTTGGGATTAAATTTCTGTAATATACTAACGCTAAAAAATTCTCCTCCTTTTGAAATAGGTTGAGTTGTACCATCATGATGATTCAAAATATATTGAGTTTCACCTTGACTATCTAAAATCACTAGTGCTTTACCATCGTCGTTTAAAACTCTAGGTAGTAAATCAGTATGACTGAAAAGCCTATCTGCACTGGAGTTGTAGATGTTAGGGATGTTCTGGCAGGTAATAAAAATTCGATGGGAAACATAACACCGCAAACAAAGTCCAGCATAAGCACGCTGATAAACGTCATCAGCGAAGCGAAACATTTCCCATAACACCGTTTGAATTTGTTTATTCTCTTGTGCCGATAGTGTAGTCTTTTTGCTTAGGTGAGGGAATTGTAATTTAAAAAACTTCTTGACTCTATCGATTTCTCTGTGCCTTATTGACGGCAAGCGAATTTTCCAGTAGTTTGACGAGTAGATTGGCGGGTAGTTTGACGGTGATATCATAGTGGTGGCATAACTTTGTCTCATCATGGCGCTTATGATTTACACTTTCATCCAACTGTCTTGGATTTGATTGCCGACTGTATAACTAATAGGCATAAGTTTAATCAAAATATGCACTCAAAGAAAAATTGGCAGTATATGACTCAATACTGCGTGTGTCACTTTTGAAGAAGTCCATGCTCCGAAGCAGTTTCCAAACTCAGCGCCACTGGTCGCCACTTACCGTCGCTCGCACAACTCCTGCTTTGCTGTCTTTTTCACTTTAATTGGCTAAAGTCGAGTTCAAGAAATCAGGAATCTCCCTCAGCCATTCCTCTGCTTCTTTGTACAACCTAAACTGGCGTTCGCTTGTGCGAAACTCTGATGTGTGAACCATGCGTCTACCATTAACTAATTTTGCACCGTGGTACTTGTGCAGCAATTCGTGATACAAAACGAACTCCACGACAAATTCAGGAATGCGATCGTCATCTAGGGTTAGACTCATCACCACCCTATCTCTCGCGGGTTCGTAGTGACCAAACTTTCTGTATGTATGAATTTTGCTCCAAGTTAGACGTGGTTTTACAAGCTTGGCAGCAAAATACTCCTCATTCACTTTGTCAAATAATTTATCTAGATTGTAGTGTTTTCCCGTAGAAGTTTCTGCGATCGCTTCCACAATCAAATCTAACTCCATCAAAATTTCACTATATTCTTCCGAACTAGCAAAATCCTTCATCGCTCGTGTCATGTTGCGACTGTTACCAAACAAAGCAGCTTGTACCAAAACTTGTAAAACCTCATCTGGTGCATTGATAAATCCTTCACTCACTATGAGAGTCGCAAAGTATTCTCCTACCTTGCTTCTGTACAACCCTGCTAAATTCGTTATCTCAACAACGACTTTAACTGAATTCCGACCGCGTGCGCTAAACGCTTGTTGAGCAATATGCTGTAACCGATGCGTTGCTTGTACGTGGAGTTGCAGGTTTCGTTCATCGGTTAAAAACTTCATCCACGAGTAGATTTGACGGGAGGAACTTGTGAGGTTTGCAGGGGTTGTTTGTTGATTATCGCAAATCTTTTCTATTGCCGTTACACTTCTCATCAAAGCTTGAAGCAGTTCCTGCACCCGAGCAACATTTGGCGTTGGGCTTGAGGCTAGGTCAGAAATTTTCTGTAAAACAGCACGTTGTTGCGCTTTGATGTTCTTAAGACCAATCATCTTGTAAGGGTTATTGGCAGCGCCAATTCACTAGATAATCAAATAACCTAGCAAAACGGTGTGTGCTGGAGCAAGTTAGAGTTCAAGGCAAATCGGCTTTACGAACGTGTAAATATTACTGGAGCTACAGGTTTGACTGAAGCTCAGAAAAGTACGCTTAAAGCTTTAGGAGCGGTTGAGTTCTTGTAAAGAAATCTAGCATTCTAATTTGTAGCGGTTTTTAATTGGGGACAATACATAAAAAAAATTATGGAACCGCAGCCTGTAGCAGACGAACGCAGATAAATCTGTACTTCATTCAAGTAAAAACCGCTACAATTACCGATAAAGCTGTTCAATCCAAATACGCATTTCTATCTCAGAACCTGAGGTAAAATATTTTCCAGTTGCAGGATCGTAAACTTCCCAATAAATATCACCTTGGCGAGTCACTCGTTGCCGAACTTGTGGTTCCTCAGAAGGTATCAGGAAATTTATTAGTCCTTGCCAGCAACTTTGTAATATTTTTTTGGTCAATAAGTTGAAGTCTTTGTACGCATGAATTTTTACAACTTTTTGTTTCACGCATAATTGCTTGTTTTTCATATAACTCTTTCCATTATTTACATAAACAGCAAAGAACCAACAAAGCTTTAGATACTCATGAGAGTATTGCTGCTCTAAAACCTTGCTATTCACAAAGTAATTGAATTTTTTGTAAATGTCGTTACAGAAAAAGTCTGGATTTCAAAAATTCAAAAGGTCAGATAATGTCAGATGAACTTAATTGCACTTCGGACGATTACGCAAGCAACGTTATGACTCCAAACCTTAGCTTTGAGAGCATAACGCGATCGCCCCAGGCGGCGGTTCACCATCAAAACAACAGGGATTCACTAATCCTCCACGAGTAAAGCCAAGACCCCCCTCTAAAAACAATAAATTCCCATCTTCTGCGAGCAAAAAATCAGCAGAGAAACTGGGGATTGGCGTATGAGCAGCAAGTTGCTCGGTCAGGCGACGCACTTGAACAGCCGTTTCCTGATAAGCAACTGGTAAGGGACGACGAGTGTAGTAACTGGACACAGCAATCCCTTCTCTGAACGCAAAAGCTCTGAATTCAACCGGGTAATTCGTTTCTAGTTTGGCTTTAACCCAAGGTCTGAGCAAAACACAGATACTAGTCTCTTGCGATCGCTCCAGTTCCTCTAATACTGCAATAAATCGAGGTTCATCGAGCTCAAACTCTAACGTTGGCAAAGTTGTTGGATAGATCTGAGCCATTGTTGATTTGAGCGTTTCGGTACTACAACAGTCCCAACGCCACATTGTGTCGCGTGGCTGATAGTGTTGACGTAACCATAAGTAAGCTCGATCTAGGGTGGGAGTGTCTCCGAGTCCTTCTAAGAAACGATAAATTTCATCAATTTTGACTTTTGGACCAATGGTTGCAGGAATGTAGGCTAGCTGTGCTCGATCGCAGATTGGCAGCCAGTGACTCAGGAGAATAGGGTTCATATTTGAAATGCAGAACTAAACGTTATAGTACTAGTGTATTTTTTGATGTATATTATAAAAAAACTCCTTGAGTAGTTGTGCTAGCACTAAAATGCTTAGAAACTCAATTTGCAAGTACCCTACTACCCAAAAAGAAGTTGCAAGCCAACCATGAAAATTGCTATGTCGGCAAAAATGTGGCTAATATATCCCGGCCAGATTGAGCGATAGGTTAAGTAGCACCAAGACCACACAGCCCCTGCTAAGAAGACCCCCAACGAACCTAATGTCGTCGCACGCCAATCAAAGTAAGCAACTAAACCAATGGTATGATGAATTGTAAACAACAGCGCAGAAAGTACTACAGCAACTGGACTCGGCACTAAGATTTCACATTTACGGTAGACAAAATAACGCCAAACGAACTCTTCAAGCAAAGAGTTGATGAATATCCAGTACGCTGCGCCAACCGAGTAGATAGTCAAGCTATTCAATCCAACTTGTCTTGCTCTATCTCGAACAAATTCAACATCGATCCACTGCGATCGTAGCAACCAATAAGCGATCGAGATGATGCTGAACATTAACAATCCCAATCCAACTCCAGCTAACAAGTCGCGTCCCTTAGCAAATTGAATTTTTAAATCGCCTTTATCCACGTAAAACAACCAAACAATGGGTACGACTAGCAGCCAAATTTTAGATAATAAAGCGACTAGATGTCCGAACAGTCCTGGAAGAATATACAGTTGGGTTGCAACGCCAATGCTAGGAGCTGGTACGAGCAACACAAGAGCTAGCAGTGCATTTCGACCTTGGTTAACCTTGAACATATGAAAGTGATGCCTGATTTCAACACCAAAAGCAGCGCGATCGCTTCATTACTGCTTAATCATAAAATTTTTCGATGACATCTGCTATGGCATCATGAAGAATTTTGCGTTGATTCACTGCTCCATAATTCAAGTCAATTAGGTTGTACAATTCTTCTAGTTGTTCTCGGAATTTGGGATCTGCTTCTTCCATCAGGTCAATGTATGGCTCTGCTACTAAATTTAAATATTCACGTACCCAAAAGGCAAGGGAGTTGTCTTCTGCCTGAAGAATTGGGCAAGGAGCTTCCCAAAAATAGACCAAATAATCGATAGGAGTCGAAAGTAACCAGCCACAAAACTGTTGGTCAGCAAATAACAAATCAAAATCGCGGGCAATACGAAATCTTAGGCGGTGTTTTGAATCTTTAAGAGCTGCTTCTGTCACACAAGCAAAGAATCTTCCACTATGTTCAAAAAAGCGAAAATCTCCCATCTCTGGTTTGAGTTGTTCTGGGGAGACTAAACGTAGTAAACCTTCCACTGGTGGCTGGGATTGCCACGTTGCGATCGCTTGTTCTGAATCCAGATTGACTTCAGGTATGTGAAACCAAACACTTTGAAGTAAATTATTTGTTTTGCCAAAACGAAATTCTTCAAACTCCGACCAATACCAATTTCCACTGCCAATAGTTTGCAGAAAGTGTTTTTCATGCGTCTCACCACTATCGTATTGTCCGATTATCAGCGAGTTTCCTCTCAGACTCCATCGTGGATTTGAGGATAACTTTTCTCCCAATACAAGTTCAACTCTACCTAAATTTTATAAGTTAACTAACATGAATTTTCTGTATTTACTTCTTTTTAGCAATTGACAAACAAGATTCCAGCATTAATCTAGCCTCTGGCTCTGAAAAGAATTCTCCTTTAACATTTTCGCAACTAAGTAATGTATTTCCAAACATTTTATAAGTAAAGAGATGAAATTCTGAGCGATGAAATATATTACTTTCATACAAAATAATATTTGGATTATTTATTAAATATCTTTGTAAACGATTAATATCATTATTTTCTATCTCTTTTTTTATTTCAGCCATCATATTATTTTCATCTTGGAAAGCCCAGAGTTGAATTTGAAAAGTCTTTCCGGCATGAATTTCTACGCTTCCCCAAGAATTTTTCATAATTTTTGCACCTTTAGGAGCCATTAAAGTCAGTTTAATATCATCTACAGCAACATTTAGAGATTGCATAACCGGACTTTTAGTTTGTACGGTAGCAGCCATAGATTTATCGCTAAATGTGAAATTTGTGTGACTGGAAAGACCAAAGTTCTGTATATTTTGTTGATTTGCGCCTAAGTGCTTATTCTCAGAAGTTGACGAAATAACAAAAAACATAACAACTAACAAAAATAAATTAATTATCTTCATCTTTTCTGACTTTCTAACTTTTTAATCTACTTCTACTTATTTGTTGTTGTATCATTAATAACCTCAAAGTGTCAAACAGAAATGACTTCCACAAAAAATGGACGAGCCATCACTGTTGTGCGTGCATAAACTTACAAATCGCATGCAAACCCGTTGTTGTTGCGGTCTTTCTTTTTAGCGTTGTCGCCGAACTGAGCTACGGGAATGCTACGGATACCATATTGTAGATTTATGCGGGTACAAGGCTCGGTTGCTAGCAACTGACGGACGTACTCATCCCTGATTTCTGCTGCTTGCGTGCAAAGCTGGGTCACTAACCCTTGGTCTCTGCCCATTTTTACACTTCTGCCAGATGAATCCAATTGCTTGTAGTAAAAATTGGGGTTATTACCGCACTGTACTTTCAATTTAAATTGACTGCCATCAGACTCTGAAGCGGGTACTGACAAAAGAAGAAATTCAGGATTAAATTTAATGTCTGACATTTTCATATTCTTTGTATCCCATCTCCATACGCGAGACCCACTGGATATCTGATAGTTACTGGGGAGAGCAAAGGCAGGAACAACGCTTGTTAATAAAAATACTGTAGCTAAAACACCCAAAGTTTTCATACGTAACCTCTTTCAATGACCTGCTCTTAGTCTTCCCATGCCAGCTCTTTTCCAAACAGGTCATTCTTAAATATTCTGTAATTGATATTACTACGTAACCCGTAAAATTACGCTAAGGTGTAGTTATACTATTTCTCTAAAATTAAACTACAAATTGAAAAAATTCGTAGTTGTGCTGAGAATATCAAATTACCTTTAAGGGTACTGTTACACTCTAAGCTTACCTTTTATATTCAAGAAGAAGGTAAAACGAAACTTAACTCTTGTCTAGAAAAATTAGATTCCACAATAACGAAAATCATTGACAAAGAAGACGGCAAGAGTGGTTTGCTAACCAGGGATTAGTATCTATTGTCACCGAATGCCTCAGTCACGCCCTTAGAGCCATTTTGGATAACTTCAAATGAAGCGGCTGATGAGGGTGAAGGTAAGTGTATACGTCGTTGCACACTCACATCTATTAAAAATTACAACAACAAGTATAACGATGATATGAAAAGGAAACTTGTTATTAGAACGATACCGTTGGTAATATTGATAACTTTGTCAATATTGGTAACTACAGGCCTAAACTTTGCTAATGCGCAACCTGAAGGAGGCAGGTGTACTCCCAAACCTTGTGCTAAAAGATGAAGAGGCAACAAATGCGTAACAGCGTATCAGTTTCTTTGGGCTTAGATTCAGATGCCGATGTCACCAACTTTGACACTATCACAGAGATGATATTCGCTCTTCTGTGCAAAACGGGTGTTAGTCTTCAAATAATCGTGTAGCCAACTACAGCCGCGTACTATTAGCCGATCCAGATTTAGGGGTTGCAATTCTAAACCATTAAGACTCCAAATTTTGATAGTTCCATCGAAACTGGCACTAGCAATAGTCTCGCTATCAGGGCTAAAGCTCACGCTACCAACACCACCATTATGCCCCTTTAAGGTTTTGATCTCGCTGCCGTTGAGACTCCAGAGTTTGATTGTTTTGTCATCACTGGCACTGGCGATTATCCTACCATTTGGGCTAAAACTGACGCTAAAGACCCGATCGCTATGCCCCTTTAGGGTTGCAAGCATTGCGCCATCGCTATTCCAAAGTTTGACAGTGTTGTCATCACTGGCACTGGCGATGGTCTTCCCGTCGGGACTGAAACTAACGCTACCGACTCCATCTTGATGACCTTTTAGGGTTGCAAGCATTGCGCCATTGCTACTCCAGAGTTTGATTGTTTTGTCATCACTGGCACTGGCAATGGTTTTACCGTTGGGGCTGAAACTGACGCTAAAGACTCGAGCACTATGCCCTTTTAGGGTTGCAAGCATTGCGCCATCGATACTCCAGAGTTTGATTGTTTTGTCATCACTAGCACTAGCAATGGTCTTGCCGTCGGGACTGAAACTGACGCTTTCGACTGCATCGCGATGACCCTTTAGGGTTTTGAACTGTCTGCTGTTAAGACTCCAGAGTTTGATTGTTTTGTCATCACTAGCACTGGCAATAGTCTTGCCGTCGGGACTGAAACTGACGCTATAAACCTCATTAAGATGCTTGCCTAAGGTTCCTAGCGGACTACCATGACTACTCCAGAGTTTGACAGTTGTGTCACCACTGGCACTGGCAAGGGTCTTGCCATCAGGACTAAAACTCACGCTATAGACCCTATTATGATGACCTTTTAGGGTTGTAAAGGTACGCTCATTACTCCATATTCTCACAGTATTGTCAGCACTGGCACTAGCAAGGGTTTTGCTATCGGGACTGAAACTCACACTCGCGATCCCACCACTGTGCCCTTTTAAAGTACTGAGTTCGCTACCATCGCTACTCCAAAGTTTGATTGTCTTATCACCGCTGCCTGAAGCAAGAGTCTTGCTGTCAGGGCTAAACTTTACACTATATATTCCAGAGCCATGTCCTTTTAGAGTTCTGCTCTTGCTGCCATCGCTACTCCACAGCTTAACAGTTCCGTCCAAACTACCACTAGCAATGGTCTTGCCGTTAGGACTAAAACTTACGCTTTGGACTATGTCACTATGACCATTTAAGGTTCTTAGCAGATGACCATCGCTACTCCACAGTTTGACGGTTCTATCTAAACTGCCACTGGCAATAGTTTTGCCATTAGGGCTGAAACTCACGCTCATGACCCAGTTTTTATGCCCTTTTAGGGTTGTAAGCAAAGTACCTCTTTCAAGGCTCCAGAGTTTGACGGTGTTGTCACCACTTGCTGAGGCAAGCAGTCGCCCATCAGGGCTAAAACTCACGCCATAAACGTTGCCACTATGACCCCGCAAAGTTTTGAGTTGCTTGCCGTCAAGGCTCCAAAGTTTAATAGTGTTGTCAGCGCTAGCTGAGGCGACTGCTTGCCCATCTGGGCTGAAACTCACGCTGTAAACGTCACTACTATGACCCTTTAAGGTTCTTAGCAACTGACCGTTTTTGCTCCAAAGTTTAACAGTACGGTCACCACTGGTACTAGCTATAATCTTACCATCAGGGCTAAAATTCACACTGTAGACTATAGCGCTATGTCCCTCTAGGTAATTGCGTTCCTGCACTTCATCCAGTACTTGCTTCAGTTGTTTCACGGTCTCATTCTTAATATCAACTGGTGCTTCAATTTCGAGTAATTGACGACCTGCTTTAACACTATCTACTAATGCGGAGAGCTGATTATTTGAGATAAGATGAACTGTAGACATAGCATTTAATTGGGCGATTTGGGTCAATTTTCTTTGATACTCTGCTTTCCTTACACGGTTATCTGCCCATCCTGCCATTGCTACTGCCATTACTGAAGTAACACACAATATAGTAAGTCCGGAGCGAATAATTCGCTGTGCTTTCTGTTGCGCCCCAATCAGTGTTTGATTGGCTTGACTTAATGTATAATTAGCTTCACTTAATATATGACTTGCTTCTTTTTCTGCGTCTAAAGCAATTTGAATATCTTGCTTGTCCAACTCAAGACTTGCGGCTAAGAACTGATAATCCAAATCGCTTAAACTTTTACCAACTGCCCACGCTTGGGCATTTCGCAAGTCTTGTCCGCGCAAAAGATGTGAAGAATCTTGACATAAGGATGCATCCCAAATTGCGATCGCTTCGGCGTAGGGGCGTAAGAAAGCTAGCTCTTTCTCAACCCAAGTCTCATCAAAAACTGATTTATAAATGCGGTTGTAAACTCTTAAAAAACCTTGCTGCTTGACTACTAACCCAGATAACCGCAATTGCATTTGTTCTGGGCTATCATTGCTCTCAATTTCCCCAGAGCGCAAAATTTGTTGATACAGTCCCAGTAGCCGACCGGCGCGTTTCTCATTACTGAGTATGCGATCGCGTATTGTCTGTAAATGCTGTTGGTTATCTTGCGCCCACCAATTTTCAACGATCCTTTCTCGCACGATCGCAGCCACCCACTCTATTTCGCTGTTTGGATCGAAGGGTCTATAAGGATACGTGCAAATCAGTTGGCACAGCCATTGCGTTAGGAACGGTTGTCCACTCGTCCACTTTAACACCTCTTTCAAGACTGAAGAGGGGTTGCTAACCACCCCAAGGAGTCCTTTCTCTAAAGGCGTGGTTTGCTCTAGCTGAAAACCAGTCAGTTCCACGACCCGACTATCAATATTAAAGGGTGTGTAATTTGTAGAAGCAATCAAATCCGCAGGTGTTACCACTCCCAGCAGCCCAAAAGTCAGGCGATTATATTTTGGATGAAAAGCGCGTTTGTTATAACAGCTACTAACAAAAGCAAAGAAATCGTCTTTGAACTTTAAGGAAAGAACATTATCAATTTCATCGACGAAGATAATAATATTTTGACTCACCTTGTCTAGCAGTTCTTCTTCGATAAACCTACTCAACCGCAGTGACGGAGGAATATATTGATACTTGTACCACCACTCACCTGCATCAATTTCCAAATTAAACCCACTGATTATAAGGCTAAGGAAGCCACCAAAAAATTCATCTGGTGTCACTTCATAGCTACAAATGTCTCTCATTTCAATTGCACAACAAGCAAATCCAACTTTATGCAGTCTTTCCATTGTTCGTACCCGCAAACTAGACTTACCCATTTGTCGAGAGTTTAATACATAACAGAACAAACCTGCCTTTAACCCTTCATACAGTTCATAATCTGCTTGTCGTACTACATAAGTGGAAGCAGCAAAAGGCAAACTTCCCCCGACTTGATAAGAGTTGCTGAAGTTGTATGTTGCACTCATAAATTATTAACTAAGCGATCGCGAAAATACTTACGGTATAATTCGTAACGTGGCATGGCGCTATTGCCTGAAACCTTGACTAGCCCCAAGTCATTTAACTTCACAGCCGTACTTTGATTCAACTCGGCGTTAAATTCTACTGGAGAGTTTGCTTGGACTATTTTTTGAAAAGCATTCACCAGTTCAGAGTTAGATTGTAGATTCCGACCATGTCGTTCTAAGTGGCGGCTATAGATTCCCCATGCTGTGTGGGATGTTTGCAGGACTTGTTCAAGCGTTGCATCTTGCTGCGCTATCTGTTTAAGGGCTTCCCCTACCAAATAGGGATGTCCTCCCACCACAGCCATTAACTGTGTCACTTCGGCTGTATCCCAGTTCAATCCATACCGCTGTGCTAAAGAAAGCACTTGGTTTTCGTTGAAGTCTGTTAATGTCATCTCATATCCAGCATTAAATGGGGACTGATTTATATCAACCTCAGTATAGATTTCCGAATGTAGCACAACTAGCCGGAGTTGCCGCCAGAGTTGACGAGTCTTAGCGTCCTCATGCCAAGTTCGTAGCATACCCAAAAACTCGCTGGCAATTTCCCGATACGAAAAAATTCGGTCTATCTCATCTAAAGCTAAAGCCAGGGGACTATCTGATAGCAACAAATACTTCTCAAAGTAGCTTCGACATTTAATCTTGCTATTACCAATACTTTTGCGCCAGTGTTCTTCCAAGCTCACAGTCAACTCGAATCTATCAGCAATGATAGTACAGAACCACTGCAAGAATTTATCGAGATTACTAAAATCTTCTTTTGTCGCGTCCCGTAGATTTAAAACGGCTGTTCGGTATCCCTTTTGTTCGGCGTAATGCATCACCCTTGACATCAGCTCCGTTTTTCCTGTTTGCCAAGGGGCTTTTATTCGTAGTAAACATCCCGGCTTCAAAATCTCTGAGTAACAGCGCTCTTCAATGGGAGGGCGCTCTACATAAAAGGCAAAATCCTGCTCCACTGATTCTAAAGCAGATTGCGATTCTCCCAAAGGTGCAGTTAATGTGATGCTATTATAGTGTCGCTTCTCCCATTCTTTTCTCAAGGGTTGCCGAAAAGTTTTTTTACTGACTGGTTCTCCTAGGGCTTCTGAAACTTTACTCCATAACTGACTGCCGACTTCAGTAATGCGACCAGTAGAGTATCCTAGTATTTCAGCGATTTCCTTATAATCCCTATCCTCCCAAGAACCTCTGAACACTTCCTCTTCTAAATTACTTAAGTTTTTGTGGTTTTTTATACTTATTATTTGATTGGCGAATTTAAGTGCTTCTTCGCAAATAAATTCTGATTCTGAGTTCATAACTCAAAGTGGTGTAGAAATTCTCCTAAATTATATATAAGTCACATACGAATAAGTCGCTTTGGCAGAAAATTCCTAATTTTTTCTTATTTTTTATTAGACGGTTCCCAATCAAGTAATTATACTTAATACTTATGACCTTTATCTAATAAGCATTTCCGCGAATAGAGCAGTCATGGGTAAAAGTTTATTATTGCTTACCTCCTTATTTTTTCTTATTTTTAGGTGGACATTAATCAATGCCCGTTATTTCTCTGATTTTTTATAAGAACATTGGAAATTAGCTAGGTAACTAAGTTCTAATTTTTTCTTATTGTTACATCTAACAAATCGGAATTAGCATAGTTTCAGTAATCTTAATGAAACTCACCCACTGTTCTGAAGAAGGATGTGTTGAATGAACGTATTGACATGGCAAAACATCAGAGTTAGCCAAGCTGAACAAAGAGCATATTGGCAGAATCAGCTGCATGGTAATCTGCCTGTATTAGATATCCCCTCAGATTATCCGCGAACACCGAACCATTCATTGACTAAGTTGAGGGAAGTTGTTGAGCTTAATGAAGACCTCTACTTAGAAATCAAAAAATTTAGTAGACATCAAAAGGTTAATATGTTTAACCTTTTGGTGGCTGCATTCAAAATTCTTTTATTCCGTTATACAGGTCAGGAAGATATTATTGTTGGTTCCGTGTCTGCTGATAGCATTAGGGAGAGGGAAGGATTCATAAATCCAGTTCCGTTACGGACGCATATACTAGGGTCTCTAAGTGCAGAAGAGACATTGAGGCGCGTTGCTATAACAGTTAAGGAGGCGGCGAAGAATCGAGATTACCCGTTTGAAGAGCTAATTAACGATCTTAAAAGAGATGAAAGTTTAGCTAAATCACCGATTTTTCAGGTGATGTTGGTACTGTGCAATACACCATTTTGTGTTTCAGACGCGCCGATTTTGGAAGGCAATATTGCAGCGTTTAAAGAACACAGTGACAAGTGCGATCTAGTTATTTTTGCCTCTGAAGAAGGAGAGGGCATAAAAATAAGTTGCGAATATAGCGCTGAGTTGTTTGAGTCAGCTTCGGTTAGACGGATGCTTGGGCATTTCCAAACTTTGCTAAAGAGTATTGTTGCCGATCCAGGTCAAAGTGTTTCGACTTTGTTACTATTGACTGAAGCAGAACGGCATCAGCTTTTGGTGGAATGGAATAACACCAAGGTAGATTACCCTCGAGAACAGTGTATCCATCACCTATTTGAAGCTCAAGTAAAACAGACGCCTAATACAGTGGCAGTGGTTTTTGAAGATGAGCAACTGACTTACTGGGAGTTGAATCACCGTGCTGAGCAACTGGCGCATCATCTACGCTCTTTGGGGGTAGGACCGGAAGTTCTAGTGGGTATCTGCGTTGAGCGCTCTATAGAAATGGTAGTAGGATTGCTAGGCATTCTCAAAGCCGGTGGAGCTTATGTGCCGCTAGACCCAGCTTATCCTAAGGAGCGCCTAGCCTTCATGCTGTCAAATTCTCAGTTGTCGATACTGTTAACCCAACGGCAATTTGTTAAGAACCTTCCAGAGAATACAGCGAAAGTAGTGTTAGATGAGCCGTGGGATGCTAGTGACGAAGAGACAAAAGATATTATTACCAACGTGACGGCGAATAACCTGGCTTATGTGATGTATACTTCGGGTTCCACAGGTAAACCCAAGGCTGTTAGCGTTATCCATCGTGGTGTAGTGCGGCTAGTTAAAGGAGCTAACTATGTTAACATAACCAAGGAAGAAGTTTTCTTGCAGTTAGCTCCTATCTCGTTTGACGCATCGACTTTTGAAATTTGGGGTTGCCTGCTAAACGGTGGGAAGTTAGTCATCTTTCCTGCTAGTAAGCTATCTTTGAAAAAATTGGGGCAGACTATTCAGCAATACCAAGTGACTACTTTGTGGCTGACATCTGGTCTGTTTCACCTGATGGTAGATGAGCAGCTTGAAGATTTAAAACCCGTGCGTCAACTCTTAGCCGGTGGAGATGTTTTGTCTGTTCCTCACATCCAGAAGACTCTTCAAAAGTTAGAAGGCTGTAAGTTGATTAATGGCTATGGTCCAACCGAAAATACAACCTTTACCTGCTGCTTTTCAATTACAGAGCCGTTTCAGTTCAGTAATTCTGTTCCTATTGGACGTCCTATTTCCAATACACAAGTTTACATACTGGATAGACATATGCAACCCGTCCCCATTGGAGTTAGGGGCGAGTTGTATACTGGTGGAGACGGTTTGGCTCGTGGCTACTTTAACCGTCCAGAATTAACTGAAGAGAAATTCATCCCAAACCCCTTTAGCGATGAACCAGGTGCATACCTGTACAAAACAGGAGATTTAACACGCTACCTACCGGACGGCAATATTGAATTTCTTGGTCGTATTGATAATCAAGTGAAGATTCGCGGCTTTCGCATTGAACTGGGAGAGATTGAGTCAGCATTATGTCAACACCCAGCTATTAAAGAAGCTGCAGTGATAGTTAAAGAAGACTCATCATCCAATAAGCATCTAGTAGCTTACATAGTTCCAATGCAGGAGCAAGAACTTACCATTCACGATCTGCGGGGTTTCCTCAATCAGAAACTACCTGACTACATGATGCCTCTCGCCTTCGTACAGTTGAACAGTTTACCACTGTCTCCCAACGGCAAAGTAGACCGTCGTACTTTATCTAACTTTACCCTATCGCGACCAGACTCGGCAGGACCACTTATCGCTCCTCGTAACCCCACGGAGCAGCAACTAGCTGATATTTGGACCGAAGTCCTAAAGACTGAAGTGGGCGTCTACGATAACTTCTTTGAATTAGGAGGAAATTCTCTGTTAGCCGCTCAAATTGTTTCTCAATTGTACAAGATGCTATCTGTCGAACTTACAGTCAGCGAACTATTTGAATTCACTACTGTAGCCGAACTAGCCGCACATATTGAAACAGTTATTTTGGTAAATAAAGAAGAGGAAATTAAGCTTTTACAAGCACTCAGACTGAATGGATCTGTTACTTTCTTTGCGGAAGAAGGTAGTATTGAACTGAAAATTTAACCTGAAGAACAAACGGTAATATTCACTATACAAGGAGAAAAAAATGTTGGCTCTTTCAAAATTAATTCAGGAAATCTCAGAAAAAAACATTAAACTTAACATAGAAGGAGATGATTTGAAAGTTTATGTTTCTCAAGATGTACTAACACAAGATTTAATAGAAGGAATCAAAGACAATAGGGAATTTTTAATTAAATTCCTCAGAAAACACAATTCTGAAACAGATAATTGGCAAATCAAATCTCTTCCGAAATCTGGCGACATTCAATTATCTTATGCTCAAAAAAGATTTTGGTTTGCAGATAAAATTAGTCAAAATAAATCGGAGCTAAATATTCCTTTTGCTTATAAAATCACTGGAAGATTTAACTACGACATTTTTGAAAGAAGTGTAAGATTGTTAATTGAAAGGCATGAATCTCTTAGAACCAGATTTCCTCTAAAGGAAGCTAAACCAGTTCAAATCATTCTTGAAAGTTTAGACGGCAACAAACTCGTTGAATATAAAGATATCTCACTTTTTAGTAGCGAACAGAAAAACTCAGTCCTTCAGAATTTGCTTCATCATAATGCAAACACCCCCTTTGACCTTCAAAATGAACCACTTTTCAGAGTCAGAATTGCAAAGCTAAATGAAGATGAACATCTTTTACTTATTTGCCTACACCATATCATTTTTGATGGATGGTCGGTTGGAGTTTTCAATAAGGAGTTGACAATCATTTATAACTCTTTACTAAAAAGTGAAACCGCAAAATTACAACCTCTTCAATTTCAGTATTCTGACTTTTCTCAATGGCAACGCGATCGTACTAAAAGAGATGACTCTACTCAAGAGTTATATTGGAAAAAAGAACTTGAAGGATGTGAAAATTCTCTCTTGACAATTCCCACAGACTATCCTCGACCATCGGCTCTAACTTATTGTGGAGATGTTCATCGCTTCAAGATCGATCGGGATTTGACTCAAAAATTAAAACAAATCTCCTCCTCTTGTAAATCTTCAATGTACAATGTTTTATTAGCAGCATTAAATGTAATGTTATATGCTTACAGTCAGCAAGAGACTATCATTATTGGTAGTCCTGTTGCTAATAGACAACAAAGCGGATTAGAATCTCAAATTGGCTTATTCATCAACACAATTGCGCTCAAAACAAACCTGTTAGAAAAGGAAAAATTTTCTGAACTTGTTACCAGAGTTCGTAAAACTAGCTTAGCGGCGCTAGAAAATCAAGATATTCCCTTTGAAAGGGTTGTCGAGTCCATAGGAGCTAATAGAAGCTTAAGCTACAACCCTATTTTTCAGGTTATGTTTGCCTACCAAAATACTCCTGTAAGTAAGATTGATTTTTCAGGGTGTGATATCGAGGCTATAGAAACCCATGTTCATGGTAGTCAGCTCGACATTACGATTTCCCTTTTTGAAGAAGAAAATAAGCTCAGGGGTGAAGTCTTTTACAGTACCGATCTGTTTGAAAAGGAAACGATTTCCCGGTTGTTTCTACATTTTCAAAACCTTTTACAGCAAATTTCCATAGATCCACATCGTCCTATTTCTGAGTATAAAATAATTACTCCAGAAGAAGAGCGTATCGTCCATTCGGTTTGGAATAACACCCTAGTTGATTATCCTGCTTTGACGTTGGTTGACAAAATTGAACAGCAAGTCATTGCAACTTCAAAAGCCGTTGCGGTTGAATTTGAGGAGCAAAAGCTCACATATGAAGAACTCAATCAAAAAGCAAATCAGCTCGCACGCTACCTGAGAAAGTGTGGAGTAGACTCAGAAACACTGGTAGGCGTCTATATGAAACGCTCCGTTGAAATGGTGGTGTCATTACTTGCTATCATCAAAGCTGGAGGGGCATACGTTCCACTCGATCCTGATTATCCTGAAGAACGTGTTCGCTACACGATCCAAGATTCAAAAATCTCTTACTTGCTATCACAAAAAGACCTTGTTCCAAATCTTTCTGAAGTTGAAGCGCAAATTATTCTTCCAGAAGATCCTGTTATTGCGTCTGAAAGTCAGGATGACCTCTCCCTTAACATAGATCCTGAGTCAACAGCATATATGATTTATACATCTGGCTCTACGGGACGTCCTAAGGGAGTTCCAAACACCCATAAAGGTATTTATAACCGTCTGTGCTGGATGCAATCAGAATTTCAACTTTCGCAACAAGATTGCGTACTCCAAAAAACTCCTTTTAGCTTTGATGTCTCAGTATGGGAGTTTTTCTGGCCACTGATGTATGGAGCACGTATTGTTGTGGCAAAACCAGGTGGTCATCGCGATCCAAGTTACTTAATTAAGGTCATAAATGAAAAGAAAGTGACTACTGTTCACTTTGTACCATCGTTGTTAAATGTTTTCCTGGACGATCCAGATATCAGCACTTGCAAAACACTGCGTCAGGTATTCTGCAGCGGTGAAGCTCTACCTTATCAATCAACCCAAAAATTTTATGAAAAATTTAAGGGATGTTTGTTACATAACCTTTACGGACCAACAGAAGCAGCCATAGACGTTTCCTATTGGCCTTGTTCCCCTCAACAATATGGGCAAAAAGTTCCTATTGGCAAACCTATTGCAAATATACAGCTTTACGTTCTTGATAAATATTTGAAGATTCAGCCAATTGGAGTGGCTGGCGAACTCCACATCGGAGGTGTGGGACTTGCTAAGGGTTATTATGGTCGCGAAGAACTTACACGAGAAAAGTTTATTCCTAACCCATTTGACCCTGAAGGAAAAGGGCGTCTCTACAAAACTGGAGACCTTGCTTGCTACCTTCCTGATGGTAATATTGAGTATCTCGGTCGTATTGATAACCAAATCAAATTGCGTGGATTTAGGGTCGAAATCGGTGAAATAGAATCATGTATTCGTGAAGTTAATGGGGTTCAAGAAGCAGTTGTTACGCTCTACACGACTAAAGCTGGTAGTCAAATGCTCGTCGCCTACATTGTTGGCGATCGCTCTCTTGAAGAAAGTGACATTAAAACGTTTCTTGCCCATCAACTCCCTGAGTTCATGATTCCATCACTCTTTATCACCTTAGAAGCGCTTCCTCTTTCACCAAATGGCAAATTGGATCGCAAAAACCTGCCAGATCCTGCCTCGATTATCGTTGAAAGCGAAGACTTTGAAAAGCCTCATACACCAGTGGAATCCTTACTGGCAGAAATATGGAGAAAGGTTTTACAAGTCGAAAAAGTTAGCTTGCAAAGTAACTTTTTCCAACTTGGTGGTGATTCTATTCACAGCATTCAAGTCGTCGCTCTTATGAAGCAGCAAGGGTTTGATATATCTTTACAAGACATTTTCAAATATCAGACACTTGCCAAAATAGCTAAACAAGCTAAAGAAGTAAATAAAATGTACCATTGCCAAGTTGGTGCTTTTATCCTTTTGAGTGAAGAAGACCGGAGAAAGCTTCCTGATGACATCATTGATGCATGGCCATTAAGCCATTTACAGTCCGGTATGATTTATCATTCTGCACTTCATCCAGACAAACCTATTTATCATGATGTTTTCTGCTTTGATATTGAGGGGAAATATGAGATTGAAGCCATAAAGAAAGCACTGAGATGGGTCTTGAAAAAGCATCCCGTTCTCCGCTCATCATTTGACTTAAAAAGCTATAGTACAACAGTCCAGATTATTCATTCTGAGGTCGAGCTGCCTTTAGAAGTTCAAGACCTAAGAGCACTCAATCAGAACGAGCAAGAAGCTCAGGTAGAAAGATGGGTAGAAAATGAAAAGAATACTCCATTTGAAATCATGAAAGCTCCTTTAATTCACTTTTGCGTGTTCCAACATAGTGATACTTTCTTGACATTAGGTGTTGGATTTCACCATGCCATTTTAGATGGTTGGAGCTTAGCAACTGTTCTTTCAGATTTTTATCAAGCTTACTCTGCCATACTTGATAACGAACCTCTTAAAACTGAGGAGAACCTACTCCAGTTTAGTTCTTACGTACAGTTAGAACAGGAAGCTTTGAAAGATAGACAATTATCTGAGTTTTGGAAAGCTCAACTTGTTGATTTCAATTTTACAGCCATCCCAAGGCTTTATAGCGAGCAAGAGCAAGAAAGATTCAATACAAGAACTTGGGGTTCCATTGAAAATATCATTGACGGCGAGATCTTTGCGTCTTTAAATTCAACTGCACAGACACTTGGCGTTCCACTAAAGAGTCTGCTTTTAGCCGTACACATCAAGGTTATAGGACTTATCGCAAACCAAAAAGATGTCACCACAGGTGTCGTCTTTAATGGAAGACCTGAAGTTTTAGGTGGTGAAAGTCTCTCCGGACTCTTCCTCAACGCGCTACCATTCCGTGTTCTTGTTAAAGAACAAACGTGGCAAGAACTCATTCAAACAGTCTTTGAGATAGAACGCCAAATTATTCCTAACAGACGTTTTCCACTTGCTGAAATCCAAAAATATAATGGAGGTGAACCATATTTTGAAAGTGCTTTCAATTTTACAGATTTCCATGTTTATGAAAAGGGAGCTAATACCAAAAAGCTTAAAGTTGTTAGAGCAAAGTACTTTGAGCAGACCAACTTCACGTTACTCGCCAACTTCAATGTGGATCGCTTTAGTAACAATCTAAAGTTTATGCTGAACTACGATCCGGAAGAGTTAAGTAAAGAACAGGTTAGTAGATATGCCAAATATTACTTAAACGTCCTTAACGTTCTAAGGAGTAACCTTGATGAAAGCATTTTCGAGTTTCCATTATTAGCACCGGAAGAAATCAGTCATTTACTTCCAGAGCTTCCCAAACAGGAACAACCATCAGAATTCCACACACTGAAGCACCATTTTGAAAAAGCTGCGAAAAACTTCCCAAATAAAATTGCACTGACTTGTGGAACTCAAAGCTTAACATATTCTGAACTCAATGCTAGGGCAAACCAATTGGCTTACTTCCTAAAAGAGAAAGGAGTCAAACCACAAAGCTTGATTGGTATAGTCTTTGAAAGAAGCGTGGAAATGATCGTTGCTATCCTTGCCACTTTAAAAGCTGGGGGCGCATACATTCCACTAGATCCGCAAGCACCAAAAGAAAGAATTTCTTTCATATCTCAAGATGCCAACCTTCACCTTCTCTTGACACAAAAATCAGAATTTAATCTTTCCGTTGAAAATGGCATTCCCGTGATTCATTATGACGCCATTGAGACAGAGGTAAAAAACTACCCTAATGACAATCTACAAGTCGATCTTAAACCTCACCATGTGGCATATGTCATCTATACATCCGGTTCCACTGGTCAGCCGAAAGGAGTGTTAGTAAACCACTTTAACGTTCTCCGGCTCTTCTCTCAAACTCAGCAGAATTTTGAATTCAACGAGAAAGATACTTGGACTCTCTTCCACTCTTATGCATTTGATTTCTCCATATGGGAAATGTGGGGAGCACTTTTATACGGTGGACGCCTTGTACTTGTCTCATACTGGATCAGCCGATCGCCAGATGATTTTGTTAACCTTGTACTGTCGGAAAAAGTCACAGTCTTAAACCAGACACCTTCAGCATTCCAACAGTTTCAAAATGCTCTTTTAGATAAGAAAGATGTAGAGAAAACAGATTTACGCTACATCATTTTTGGTGGAGAAGCTCTTGATATTCCAAGTTTAAAACCTTGGTTTAAGAGATTTGGCGACAAGCAACCAACTCTTGTAAATATGTACGGGATCACCGAAACGACGGTACACGTGACTTATCGTCCCATTTATGCAAAGGACACCTTAGCGCCTGGAAGTATGATTGGTGTGCCAATAAAAGATTTAGAAATTTACTTGTTGGACGAAAAGCAACAGCCTGTTCCAATGGGAACACCAGGCGAAATGTACGTTGCAGGTGGAGGTGTCACTTTGGGCTACCTCAACCGGGAAAAACTAACTTCTGAAAGGTTTGTTGAAATCACACTTCCACACTCTCAAGAAAAGATGAAAGTTTACCGCTCTGGAGACCTTGCAAGAAAGTTGTTAAGCGGTGATATTGAATATCTTGGGCGCATAGATCATCAGGTCAAAATCAATGGTTTCCGCATTGAACTTGGTGAGATTGAATCTGTTCTGAAAAGTCTTCCTCAAATCTCTACTTGTGCCGTTATCTCTGTGAATAAAAAAGATGGGGGTAAAGCACTTGCTGGATATTTTGCAACTCAAGATGGTTCCCAAATTGAAACACAACAGATTCGTGAAATGCTGCTCAAAACGTTGCCATCTTACATGGTGCCTTCTTTCCTCATTCAGGTAGAGGACATCCCCCTGACAGTAAATGGAAAATTAGACAGACGAGCATTACCTGTTCCTGAAGAGAGCTTCACACAGAAACAACAAGCCGTAACACCTCCACGTAACGCCCTTGAAGCGGAATTAGTCAAAATTTGGGAGGATGTTTTAGGTGTTCAAGGTCTTGGGATCGATCGCAATTACTTTGAGCTTGGAGGTGATTCCATTTCAGGAATTCGCCTTCTAGCAAAGCTCAAAGATGCTGGCTTTCACTTTACACTTCAAGACATCTTGCGTCTTCAAACAATCCGTGACCTCTCAGAGCAACTGAAGGACGAGCGGGAAAATATTGAGAATCATGTAGCTTTGACCGAACCATTTGCTTTGCTCAATCAAAACGATCAACGACTCATCCCCTCAGGTATTGTAGACGCATACCCTGCAACCATGCTTCAACTGGGCATGATTTATCACAGTGACCTCGATCCAAAACAAGCTGTGTTCCACGACCTTGCTAGTTACCACCTTGAGTTAGAGCTAAATTTAGAGCTTCTCACAAAAGCCATTGAAATCATGATTCAAAGGCATGAAATTTTAAGAACATCATTTGATTTGCAAAACTATTCTGTACCCATGCAGTTGGTACATGAAAGGGTAGAGCCTTTTGTTCGGTACTTTGACATTTCAGATTTGAACTGGGAAAAGCAGGAAAGTATTATTGAACAATGGCTCGAAGATGAGAAGAGCAACAACTTTGACTGGAAGAAAGCACCTATTATGAGGTTCTTTATCCACAAGCGAGGCAAAAATAACTTTAATTTTTCACTGAGCTTTAACCATGCCATCTTAGATGGGTGGAGCTTAGCATCAATTACGTCTCGACTCTTTCAAGACTATCTTGAAATGTTGCAAGGTAACGAACCTTTACCTTACCAGAAACTAAATCTGTCATTTAGGGACTATGTCAAAGTCGAACTGCAAGAGAGAAAGTCTCAGGAAGCCAAGGAGTTCTGGGAGCAAAAGCTAGAAAACTTTACATTCTGCCACTTACCTCGTAACGAACAAGGTAAGATGAACTCCAGATGGAGTGAAACAATTCTCAAATTCTCTAAAGAAGAGTTGGAGAAGCTGACTGAAATTGCAAAGAAATGCAACGTTTCACTTAAACACGTATTGTTGGCAAGTCATATTCACGTCCTTAGTCTCATTTCCAAAACTCAAGATGTACTAACAGGTGTTTTTGCAAATGGGCGCTTAGAACAAAACGAAGGAGATAAAGTCGTCGGTCTGTTCCTAAATACCATTCCATTCCGCCTGCAACTGACTGAAGTGTCATGGAAAGAGTTTTTCAAACAAGTTCTTAAGTCTGAACAAGAAGTCATTCCATTTAGAAGATACCCTCTTGCTTGCATTCAAAAGGACTTCAATGGAAAACAGCTTTTTGAAGTGGCTTTTAACTTCACTCAATTCCACATCTATAGCGAGAACTTAAAAGATGATGATTTCCAAATTTTTGGAGATATCAAATGGTTTGAACATGCTGACTTTACGCTGCTTGTCAACTTTGGAGTGAACGTATTCACGTCGGCTCTGAATATTACGCTAAATGCCAATGGTGCAATTCTCTCTCAAAATCAGCTAGAAATTATTGCTAATATTTACAAAGAAAGCATTCAGACAATACTGAACGATTGTGACGAAAGTATTTTCAATAAAAAACCTTCCATACAAAGGCGCTTAGAGGAACTTAAGTCGCGCCCGTTGTTGGAATGCAATAACCCAGCATTCACAAGACAATCGTTATCAGTTCAGAGTCTTAAAGACTCTATAAAAACTCCTGAAAAGCTTTTAACGCAGGATATTCGTGAAATGTTGTATTCCATTTTTCACGAAGTTTATCGGGAACAAAATATAACCCGCGAGATGGTTTTTATGAATGAAGACATGACTTGGTTAGATTCATTGAGTACTTTAAGAATTGTTGCGCTTATTGAACAGCGACTAGGCGTAAGAATTCCATTATCTCTGTTCTTACAGGAAGAGAACCCGTTACAAAGGATTCTCCATCTACTAGAAAGTTAATAGAACCCTTGCAAAAAGTATTTTTGCAACCGGGTTGAGAAAAGGTAAAAGGGAAATGGAAAATTCAATCCCTTTTACTTTTACCCCATCTCAAATCTCCACGAAGCAAGAAGTTTAATAATTACCTGACATAATTGAGGAAACGAAAATGCTGAAACTCTTCTGTATTACCTTAGGTAGCTCCATTGGTAGCACAGTAATGTGGCTGTTGTTAGTGCCTTTTTTAAAAACTATCGTTGATAATACCGGACAGATTGGAGAAATTGGCATGACTCGTCAAATTAGTAGCCTTTTGGGAGCTCTACTGGTAGGTGTTTGGGCTGATGAAGGCAAGGTTCTTATGAAGTTCATGGGAACAGAAATAATTCAATTCATTCTAGCCATCTTATTCTTAGGAATGTTAATCTTTGCTCCAGCGAACGTTAACTATGAATTTGTCATTGTTTGGACTGCGTTAAGATTTGGAATTATAGGAGCTAGCTCTATTGTTTCCTACAAGATTGTTGGACAGTTTGCAGGCTCTTGGGGGAAAGGTGCTATCATTCATATGCTGACTTCACAGCAAGGAGCTATGGTTTTTGCATCTATTATATGCGCTCTTATTCCGCTTTTTTTTAGTGCAAAATTTGAAACTGCACTGGGAATTGATGCCATTACATCGCTACTGCTCGTTATTTTCATATATATATTGAGGAACAGTTCTCATAATAAAGAGTATCCCAAGACAGCAAAGCAGGGAGTCTCATTGCTTAAACTGCTCATGTTATCTGTACAATCTTTTTGGTACAAAAAGCTTTTTCCCTGGAATAGTATTCAATTGGTCTTTCTTGTCTCACTATCAGGAATGATGGTTTATGCCTACAAAATGTCTAACCAGCAAACTCTGCTTCCGGAAGATATTTGCTATTCACTTAGCTGGTTTTTTTATGGGTTTTCACTTTGGATAGGCGCATTTTTCATTCAAAAACTGCAAAACGACAAAATGCTTGCTGTTTCATCAGCTGGTATCCTAGCTCTTTGTGGAGGCTTAGGAATTCTTGCAGAGTTTAATTTAGAGAATTTGCATATCATAATATACATATTATGTACTTATGTCAACGCTATATGGCTTCATCTCACAAATAAGAAGATTCTCGAGAACGCTCCAGAGGACAAGGTTGCAAGAGTTAGATCTGGTATGGTTCTTTACCTAGCATTTTTGTTTGGAATCGGAGAATTTGCAATTGGACACCTTCTTGATTTAAAATACGGTTTGCTGGAGCTAAGTGCTTTGCGTATCGGGTTTGGTTTAGTTCTAGCACTTTTGGGAAGCATATATTTCACTTCCAAGGGTCAATCGTTCATTAATGCTACAAGGAAAGCTTAAGAAACCTTCTTAAGAAAAGCATTTCTTGTCCAAATTTTATTCACTTATTGAGAGAAAGACGATGACAGATAGAAGCATTATTGAAGTGGTCGATAAACAGCTTAAAGCCTACAATGAACGGAATCTGGAAGAATTTTTAAGCTGCTATATTGATAATGTTCCTGTTCTGGCTTTTCCCTCACAAAAAGAGATTTTAGAGATCTCAGGAAAAGCTTTTGCAAACAGATACAAAAAACTTTTTGAAAATAGTCCTAACCTCCACTGTCGATTGGTCTCGCGATGTATCGAAGGGAATATCGCGATCGATCAAGAATTGGTCACAGGTTTTAATGGTTTAGAAACAAAAACCGCAGTGGCAATTTATCAGATCGAAAATGGAAAAATCACAAAAGTGTGGTTTGTAAAGGACATTTGACTCTTCACTTTATGTTCAACTCCTATTCACCTTTTTTCGGTCGCCGTAAGGTCTTAGAACGAATAGGACTCAAAAGTTGGTTAAGCGCACGCAGTTGCTCGGAGGTACCCATAGCAATCAGCGCATCTCCCGCCATGAAAACCGTGTCAGCCGTAGGACCGCCGATAAGTTCCCCATTAGCCCGACGAATAGCGAGAAGCAATGCTCCTGTTTGTCCTCGCAATCTTGCTTGTCCTAGAGTTTGACCAACAAAAGGACAGCTTGTCGGGTCAAGAAGAAATTCTTCCATATAAAGCTGTCGGTCTGTCCCAGAGAGCATACCGTCAACAAAGTCTAGCACTTGAGGTCTAAGAGCAGCAGCAGCCATCCGCTTTCCACCAGTAATGTAAGGAGAAATCACAGCGTCTGCACCAGCACGTTGTAACTTTTGTAACGCTTCTTCGTTACTAGCTCTTGCGATCGCTCGAATACTGGGATTTAATGTTTTAGCTGACAGAACGACATACAAATTTTCTGCATCTGAGGGTAAAGCCGCTACGATACAAATTGCCCTATCGATCCCAACTTTCAATAAAGTTTCATCTAAAGTAGCATCTCCTTGGTATACAATAAAACCGCGTTCTTGGGCTTTTTGTACGGATTCTAAACTGGAGTCAATCACAACAAAAGAAACGCCTTCAGAGCCGAATTCTATTGCAATTTGGCGACCTGTTCGACTAAATCCGCAAATAATATAGTGTTCAGATAAGGATTCCATTAAACGCCTCTGTCTTCTTAGCCGAATTCCTTGTTGAAAATAACCTTCAATGACCGCTTCAGTAAATCTATTAACAATGTAACCAATACTAACAACTCCCATTAAAATCAAGGCAATGGTAAACAACCTGCCTCGAGCTCCCAAGGGTTGGGTTTCACCGTAACCTACAGTTGCCAAGGTAATGACAGTCATATAAGCGGCGTCTTCCCAAGACCAGCGCTCTATGAATTTGTACCATAAAGTGCCAGTCAGAAAGACACCACCGAGGGCAATCATCCCGGCTGTTAACTCTTTTTGAATGCGTTTGTACTTTTGCTCGAGAGTAGAATACACAGTTTTGTAATATAAGTCACTCGTTTGAGAATATTTGAGAGCTGGCTTAAGATGATGTTTGTACGAAGATTTTTTGCAAGATTTTCATAGAGAATAGCAATTCGCTGTAATATGAAGAATTTTCAGGAGGTGGGCAGTGAGCGTACAAACTCTGGTTGACCAAGCGATAATACCATCTAGCCCCTTTGATACGGAAGGTTTTAATCAATCCGTGATGTCTACTTACGCACGATTCCCCCTTGCCTTAGAACGAGGAAATGGCTGTCGTGTTTGGGATACACAGGGGCAAGAGTATCTCGACTTTGTGGCTGGAATTGCCACTTGCACTCTAGGACACGCCCACCAGGCTATGGTGGAAGCGGTAACTCGACAAATACAAAAGATACACCACGTTTCTAATTTGTACTACATCCCAGAACAGGGAGAGTTGGCAAAGTGGTTAATTGAACATTCTTGCGCGGAGCGCGTCTTCTTTTGCAATTCAGGGGCAGAAGCTAATGAAGCCGCGATTAAACTGGCGCGGAAATACGCTCATACAGTGCAGCAAATTGAAAAGCCCATCATTTTGACAGCACAAGCAAGTTTCCACGGACGAACTCTAGCAACGGTAACGGCGACAGGGCAACCTAAGTATCAAAGAAACTTTGAACCTTTAATGCCTTGTTTCCACTACGTACCTTATAACGATATCAATGCGGTAGAAGTCGCTATTAGCGAACTTGATGAGGGGGATTACCGCGTATCAGCAATTTTACTAGAGCCATTGCAGGGAGAAGGAGGTGTTCGACCGGGGGACATTGCTTACTTCCGCAAGTTGCGCGAGATTTGTGATGAAATCGGTATTTTGCTGATTTTTGATGAAGTCCAAGTTGGAATGGGACGTAGCGGTAACTTGTGGGGGTATGAACATCTTGGTGTTGAGCCAGATATTTTCACCAGTGCTAAAGGCTTAGGCGGTGGTATTCCTATTGGGGCAATGATGTGTAAATCATCTTGTGATGTTTTCCAACCAGGAGAGCATGCCAGCACTTTTGGTGGCAATCCCTTCGCTTGTGGCGTCGCCCTCGCTGTTTGCCAAACCTTGGAACGGGAAAATATCTTGCTCAATGTTAGGGAGAGAGGCGAACAATTGCGTGCTGGGTTGAGAGCGATCGCAGCCAAATACCCCGATCGAATTATAGATGTGAGGGGCTGGGGTCTGATCGACGGCATGGAGTTGAGTGCAGATCTGCCAATAACTGCTGCTGATGTTGTCAAAGCTGCCATAGACGAAGGCTTGTTGCTTGTGCCTGCAGGTCCTAAAGTCGTGCGGTTTGTTCCACCTTTAATTGTGACTGAGGCGGAAATTGACACGGCATTGCAAGCTGTTGATAAAGCAATGGCAACGGTGACAAAATAACGTTTTATAGGTATTTGTCAACAATAAACCCAAGTCAAGAAAAAACTCCTCCTTGCCTTGGGTTCAGTTTGTCAAAATAGCACCGAAACGCTAAATGTTCAATGTGTTATGCTGCAATACGGTTCAGTTAAGACTCGATTCTCTTTAAGAGGATGTCAACAGAAGTATCAAATTTTATGCACGCTCCCCCCAACCCCCTTAAAAAGGGGGCGAGTGAAAGTATTTTCCCCCCTTTTTAAGGGGGGCTAGGGGGGATCGACCAGCATCGAATACTGCTAAGTGAACTGTATTGTGTTATGGTGTCGCAGTACAAAAAGAAAGTAAACAAAGGCAAGTTTTTATGTTGGCTGTAGAATTTCAAGCAAACATCAAAAATGGTTTATTTGAGGTTCCCGAACGTTACAGACAGGAATTGGAAAACTATAAAAATGTAAGAGTAATTATTCTTGTCGATGAAACACAACCTCAAGTTGATATGATTGATTATCTACTAAACCATCCTATTAAAGTAGATAATCAAACTCCTTTGAAGCGAGACGAAATTTATGACTGTAGATAGACGTCATGCAGTCTATTTTATAGATACAAATGTCTGGTTTTATGCTCTAACAACTGCTTCAGATAACGAAGATTCACGAAAATCTGAAGTAGCAAAATCTTTAGTTCAATTACCAAACATAGTACTAAGTACGCAAGTTATTAATGAAGTCTGTACAAATTTGTTGAAAAAAGCACGTCTTACCGAACAGGAAATATCCAAATTTAATTACCAGCTTTTATAGAAAATATAGAGTGGTTAACTTTTATCGTGAGCCTTAATAATACAAGAAAACTTTCTGCTTCTTTAGACGGGCTATACTGTTGGCAAAAGTGGTAACTACTGGCAGTTAAGCGCGGATGGGTAGGTGTTGAAGTTCACCTCACAAGAAAAATGGCTGTATTCCTTTTAGTACAAGACATACCGGCGATCGTACTATCCGACCCATCCGCGCACCTTACCTAGACTTGATTTCAGCCATTTTCCCTCTAGTCAATCTCAATTTCTCGTGCTATGATTGACCCATCCGCGATTTTGAACCTTGACAACCAAATACTGATTGAGTTTTAGGCTTCTGCCATGACAATTTCACTTACTCCCTATTAGGGATTGAAACACCTGATACCTCGCTCGTTAATTAGGCAACTTCGGCGAGGATGACAATTTCACTTACTCCCTATTAGGGATTGAAACTTGGCTTTGCGATCGCTCCTTGCTTAAGGAAACAAATATGACAATTTCACTTACTCCCTATTAGGGATTGAAACAGCAGCAACAAATGACAAAGAAGTTCCGGCGACAATTTTTATGACAATTTCACTTACTCCCTATTAGGGATTGAAACAATGGTGATTCGCGATCGTACCCACTATTGGTTAAATGACAATTTCACTTACTCCCTATTAGGGATTGAAACTATAATCTTACATCCCGGAAAGTTTATATGATGTGATGACAATTTCACTTACTCCCTATTAGGGATTGAAACACAGACAGCAATCAATGGTAAAGCTCCAAGTTCTCACACATGACAATTTCACTTACTCCCTATTAGGGATTGAAACTCAAGAAGCTAATGCAGCAAGAGAAGAAGCAAAATGACAATTTCACTTACTCCCTATTAGGGATTGAAACCAGACAGTTTTTAAGAGGTATCCTTACGGAGATAATGACAATTTCACTTACTCCCTATTAGGGATTGAAACAAATTAAATGTGCTGCCCATCATAGTTAGCTCAAATGACAATTTCACTTACTCCCTATTAGGGATTGAAACGACAACAACCCACTGGGTTGCTATAGTAGAAGAGTGATGACAATTTCACTTACTCCCTATTAGGGATTGAAACTTGTAACAATAAAGCTAACAGATTTTATAACAGGAATGACAATTTCACTTACTCCCTATTAGGGATTGAAACTCTTCAAGAGGCGCAAAACACAAACCACGGCACGATAAATGACAATTTCACTTACTCCCTATTAGGGATTGAAACGTATCGGAGTGAAATATAACAAAATTTTTTAGCATTATGACAATTTCACTTACTCCCTATTAGGGATTGAAACTCTTTAACGGGACCGGCGGCGACAAAAATTGTCGATGACAATTTCACTTACTCCCTATTAGGGATTGAAACTTATGTACTTACCAATGCTGTGAGGAAGTTTATCAAGATGACAATTTCACTTACTCCCTATTAGGGATTGAAACCCACGATCGCACTCCTGCTTTGACGTGGTTGCGAGAATGACAATTTCACTTACTCCCTATTAGGGATTGAAACGCTTTTTGCAAGCACAAGATGGCTACCCCTTTAAATGACAATTTCACTTACTCCCTATTAGGGATTGAAACTCATCATTGTCACCTAACAAGCTTGTCGATGAAGGATGACAATTTCACTTACTCCCTATTAGGGATTGAAACAGTGACCGCCTTCAATTCAACCACCGCTAGTAAAATGACAATTTCACTTACTCCCTATTAGGGATTGAAACAGTGTAGGAGGTTTCTAGGATTTGCTTTAAGCTGAGCAATGACAATTTCACTTACTCCCTATTAGGGATTGAAACTAAAATCAAAGAATTATGTCCAATCTTCGACATCTTAATAATTTAGTGCGCGTAAATTCTCTTCTTCTTTTTTATGCGATCGCTCTCTTCTCCAAATGATAATTTTTACAATATGTTCCGAATTAACCTATAGCGGTTCTCACTTAAATGAAGTACAGATTTATCTGTGTTCATCTGCTACAAGCTGCGGTTCCTTAATTATTTGATGTATTGCACCCAATTGAAACCCGCTATATTTACGCGGTAACCTCTTTATTCCGGCGGACTTTGTTTATATAGTAGCAAATTCTATTCGCCCATAACTTTTAAAACCTTCTCTTATAATTCGTAATTCATAATTAAAAACTCAATGATGAATTACGAACTTATATTTGTCATTCTTTGTAGTTTTCTGCCAACTTCTTCCATAGTGTAAAAGAAGGTGAAAAACCGAAGAATTTCATTAATGGGATAATCTTCTTGCTTGAGTTGTTGTAGGTGATTGAATCGCTTTGTTGCATCAGTAAGTGCAACTTCTATTTCCGGTAAGAATACATGAGATTTGTAAGACGTAACAGCATCTGCCAAAGTGAGCATTGCACTTCTTGTTTCTCGTGCTAGTTGAGATAATTCAATCGAAAGAATTTGCCATAAAGTATCTTGCTCTCGAACGAGTACGGTGTGTTCCATTGTAAGAATGTGCTGCCAAATCCTGCCAACAAGAAATTCCCACGCTTCATTTATGCGAGTTTCTACAGGCTCGCGTGTTTGTCCCTGTCGGACTTCTTTCCAAAGCTCATTTTTTTGCTGGAGTAAACTATTGATAGATATTTTCAATTCATCGGCTGTTGCGCGATCGTAACTTCCTGTAAAGGCGCAGTCTACTACTAGGGCATAGAATTGCTCCAAGTGAGTGAGTGTTTGAGACAAGCAACGCCTGAGTTCTGCACCTGCAGATGTAGGAAAAATGAAGTGATTTACCAATAGTGCAATAACAATACCTAGCAAGGTTTCGAGAAATCTGCGCCAAGCGTAAAGCCAAGGAGACGCATTGTAATTTAAGATAACAATTGCTGATATGTATCCTGCTAGCTTTGCTGCTTCTGTGAATTTCCAATAATTGCTGAGAAATATAGTTAAGAATACACTGAGTCCCAATGACCAAACATTGCTCCCTAGCATGACCGCAAAAATTGCTCCTCCAATAGCACCTATAGCTGTTCCAATCAATCGCTGGAATCCTAATAGCAAAGTACTACCATGGGTAGATGACATGACAATGATGGCAGCAATCACAGCATAAAATGGATATTCCCAGTGCCACCATTTGGCGATCGCAAAAGCAAGAACTGATGCGATCGCCATTTTCAGTGCCATCTTAGCTAGTATGCCATTAGAAGTAGAAGCCCAAGTTTTCAGGTTGGAGAGAGTTGGTAATACCATGCGTGGATTTTAGATTTTGGATTGGGAAAGCTTTGCTTGGACTAAATTTCACAGCACGAGCCGTCGCATTCTTTTTTCAACTTGCTAAAACATTCTAGATATCTACTGGGTGTTGACCGTAAAATGGTAGCGCTTCTGACCAATGAGGACGCATTTCTTTTTGCCAATCTAAATATGCCAGTTGCAGCACGCTTGTTACAGTTGCTGCTAACCCAGATGTGGCTTCAACAAGTTGATAACGGTTGTTATAATTGGCTAACTTCTCTTGCCATACCTCTGGTGCGATCGCAATATCTGGTAGTAGAACATCTAGTCCAGAAGCATTGGGACTGGGTTGATAGATACCACCAAAAACTTGACCTCGTTGGGCTGGCATTTGTACGGCAATAACAGCTTCCTTTAAACTTTCCGACCTTTCTGCTTGCTGTGATAGAATCTGTGACCATGCCACAGCTGCCAAATTGGAGACAGCAAATACGGGAATGCCCAACTGTTGACCCAAAGTACGAGCAGTCACAACCCCAATGCGAGTTCCTGTAAAACCACCCGGTCCCTTAGCAACTGCAATAAACGCCAAGTCAGCCCAAGTTTGAGGCTGAATAAATTCAATTAAATACTGGTGTAAATGGCTGGATAGCTCGCGATCTAAATACCAAACATGAGAACGAGTGCCTCCAGCAAAGTTGCTTATTGCCAAGCCCAGTTCGCGAGTGGTAGTGTGGAGTGCTAATCCGTATTTTGTTGGTGACAGGTGTTGTAGTTGAATGGTCAAGTTAAGTGTAGATAAAGATGTGCTTTTATCCCGTTGCCAGGATTCGGTTAATTTAAATAATACAAGAAAATTTTTGGCTTCTTCAGACGGGGGGCTATACTGCTGGCAAAAGTGGTAACTACTGGCAGTTAAGCGCGGATGGGTAGGTGTTGGAATTCACCTCACAAGAAAAATGGCTGTATTCCTTTTGGTACAAGACATACCGGCGATCGTATCATCCGACCCATCCGCGCACCTTACCCAGACTTGATTTCAGCTATTTTTCCTCTAGTCAATCTCAATTTCTCGTGCTATGATTGACCCATCCGCGATTTTGAACCATGACAACCAAATACTGATTGAGTTTTAGGCTCGTGCAGTTGCAATTTCACTTACTCCCTAATAGGGATTGAAACAAGTCTGTCTCTACGCTGCTGCCATTTCCTGTGAAGTGTTGCAATTTCACTTACTCCCTAATAGGGATTGAAACCCATAAATACGGCTTGGTATGCTGCGGCTATGGTAGTTGCAATTTCACTTACTCCCTAATAGGGATTGAAACAACCAAGAAGGCGGTACGGAGGTGAGCAAGATTGAGTTGCAATTTCACTTACTCCCTAATAGGGATTGAAACCTGGAAAATCAGTGTAAGCGGGGTCTTCAGAATCGTTGCAATTTCACTTACTCCCTAATAGGGATTGAAACTCGTTGTTCAACAGGCGAGATCGCAGTCAGTTAGTTGCAATTTCACTTACTCCCTAATAGGGATTGAAACTATTCGGCGAAGTAGCAATCCCATAGTCACACCTGAAGTTGCAATTTCACTTACTCCCTAATAGGGATTGAAACAAAACCCAGCACGGTAAGCAAGGTTTTGATAACGGGTTGCAATTTCACTTACTCCCTAATAGGGATTGAAACATTAGAGCAAGATGGACTCCTAGTAGAGCATGAAGGGTTGCAATTTCACTTACTCCCTAATAGGGATTGAAACCCGCTTGCTGCAATCCACTAACCAATCCGCTTAAGTTGCAATTTCACTTACTCCCTAATAGGGATTGAAACAACTCAAATTTGTCGGGGAGTGCATCAAAAATCTGCTTGTTGCAATTTCACTTACTCCCTAATAGGGATTGAAACGTGCTTGAAGATTTGGAAGGAATCAGAGAGCGGTTAAAGTTGCAATTTCACTTACTCCCTAATAGGGATTGAAACTTTCCCTAGTCCATTAGGGTCTAGGACTACAACGGTTGCAATTTCACTTACTCCCTAATAGGGATTGAAACTCAGATTTTTGAATCAGCACCCCGTACCACGCTTGGCATTGGTTGCAATTTCACTTACTCCCTAATAGGGATTGAAACTCTTGGTAGCTCGCCTTCCAAAAATCTTCTTTCTCTAGTTGCAATTTCACTTACTCCCTAATAGGGATTGAAACGAAAATCTTTTTTATTAAGGCGTGCTTGCAGTTCCTGTTGCAATTTCACTTACTCCCTAATAGGGATTGAAACCGTGCAGTAGCTCATCTAAACTGACTGTGAGGTTTGCACCGTTGCAATTTCACTTACTCCCTAATAGGGATTGAAACATCGTAAGTAAGGTTTTCTGAACCTAGATAACTAGTTGCAATTTCACTTACTCCCTAATAGGGATTGAAACATGCAAACAGCGATCGCTAATCAGGGAAGATTTAAGTTGCAATTTCACTTACTCCCTAATAGGGATTGAAACTTCTATTGTTTAAAGAATATGCACATGGGGATATTTGTTGCAATTTCACTTACTCCCTAATAGGGATTGAAACAAATATTTGATAATGACACCATAATAATTTGTAAAAGTTGCAATTTCACTTACTCCCTAATAGGGATTGAAACATAATACCCATCCAGATCAGTGCTTAATCTCTGAAGTTGCAATTTCACTTACTCCCTAATAGGGATTGAAACAAGGGAATCAGGAGCAAACCGACTCTTATCTGAAGTTGCAATTTCACTTACTCCCTAATAGGGATTGAAACGTATAGTTCCTTCATAATGTGCCAATGCCAAATGTTGCAATTTCACTTATACCAATTTAATATGAAGCTGCATATAATAGAGGAGTTGCAAACTTCATAAATTTAAGTCTTTATGAGCCGCCC
>NZ_BAACAP010000143.1:0-34827 GCF_045865695.1 Scytonema hankhaensis NUACC26 | reverse complement strand
AATAAAGAGCTATTAGCAATTTGCGACCAGCTCAACATTGCGGTCAAAAGCCATAGCAGTACAATTACAGAGTCGGAAGCAGAACGCATTCGGACTCAAGCAGAAAAATTAGCGGCAACAACTGTGCCGCAAAAAAAGGATAATGGTGGAAATAGCCATAGAATAAATTCACTACAAGCTGGCTCCCGAAACAGACCTGCTGCACCTAATAGTCAACAAATCTTGGAGATACGTAAACCTAAAGACTTGATAAACCAGACGTCAAACGCCTCCGAGGCGTCAGTTGCTACCAACATCAGACTTGCTTCTTCTGAAGTTAATCCTCCTTCCCCCCCTAAGCCCTTCGCTACCCCAGTCTCACCCATGAAGCCCGTGGCACCAAGCAAACCTGTACCCCGGAATCAGTCTGAGACCGCTCAAGAACTTGTTGTGACAGATGCGGCTAATAAGACACAAGATACAGAAAAACCGGCGGAAAAAACAACGACAGCAAAACCAGAAAAATCGGTTGCACCTTCTCAAGGGTCTAAGGTAAAACCGGAAAGACCTCAAAAGCCGCAACTGACGGCACCACCTACAAGACCAGCAGGAGAAAAGCCCAATACAGGTGGCATTTCTCCCCAAGCGAATGTAAGTGAAAAGCCAATTCTGAAGCGCGATCGCGACCAAGCTAAGCCAGAACGCGATCCCGAACGCGATCGCAATCGACCTGGAAAGCAAGAACACTCCGGCAAGCACGACCAGGCAAGACCGCAGAAAGAAAGAGTCAACAAACCACCTACTGGGGACTCAACAGCACCACCATCAAAACCATCGCGTCCCGCCCCACCTGTGAGATCGGAACGCGGCGTGGGTAAACCATCTGCACCAGTCCCAGGCGGTAGTGATACTCCAAGACCGGGCAGACCAACGCGCCCGTCGGTCGATCATCCAGCTGCAGCAACACTGGCAACTCCACCAAAACAAGTGCCAAGTTCAAGCAAAACAGCAGCGGTCGGTGTTGAGGAAGACGACGACGATGTAGTTGTACCTGAAGTTATCGAACTCAAGCGACCAACGCCGCCACGGCAAGCTAAAGGTAAGAAGTGGCAGGACGAAGATATCGATGAACTCAAAGAAGCAGCTAAAACAGGTAAGGGCGTTGCTAAAGGAAAGCGTCTCAAGCCCATAGTTGATGATGAGGACTTGTTAGAAGACGATCTACTTGACGAAGAAGGACTGGAAATACCAGCCGCCGTTCAAGTTAGTCTTTCCATTGCTCGTCCACCCAAACCCAAGGCAGCTAAAGCAGCACAACCTGCTGTGGCTGTTGTGACTCCAGTAACGAGAGGGAAAAAACCAGCTAGCAATCGCGCCGAGCAACAACAGAACCGTCGTCAGACAGAACAAAAACGGGAGCGCCCGGAAATATTTACAGTTACCGGTCCCATGACTGTCCAAGAACTGGCAGAAGGTTTAGCAGTTGCTGATACAGAGATTGTAAAAGTCCTGTTTATGAAGGGTATAGCGGTTAGCATAACCCAAAGCCTCGATATTCCCACAATTACTCAAGTTGCCAACGAGTTAGGAACAGAAATTACAACTGCCGAACCCGAAGCAGAAGCCCGTAAAGTCACAGAAATGATTGATGTCGAAGATCTGGAAAAACTCCAGCGACGTCCGCCAGTGGTGACAATTATGGGTCACGTAGACCACGGAAAAACTACCCTGCTCGACTCGATTCGCAAAACAAAGGTGGCTGCTGGTGAAGCGGGTGGTATTACCCAGCACATTGGCGCTTACCACGTAGATGTGGAACACGACGGTAAAGAACAGCAAATTGTATTTCTCGATACTCCCGGTCACGAAGCATTCACAGCAATGCGGGCAAGAGGAGCGCGGGTTACCGACATTGCCATCTTGGTAGTTGCGGCGGATGACGGCGTTCGTCCCCAAACAGTGGAAGCTATCAGCCATGCTAAAGCAGCCGAAGTTCCCATTGTGGTCGCTATCAACAAAATTGATAAGCCAGAAGCTCAACCAGACCGGGTGAAGCAAGAATTAACAGAATACGCTCTCGTTCCAGAAGAATGGGGCGGCGATACAATCATGGTTCCAGTCAGCGCTATTACAGGTGACAACCTCGATACGCTGCTTGAGATGATTCTGTTAGTAGCAGAAATCGAAGAACTTTCTGCTAACCCAGAGCGCATGGCAAGGGGAACTGTTATTGAAGCACATCTGGATAAAGCCAAAGGTCCGGTTGCTACCCTGTTGATTCAAAACGGTACGTTACACGTAGGCGACCTGTTAGTAGCGGGTTCTGTCTTCGGTAAAGTCCGAGCCATGGTGGATGACAGAGGAGCAAGAGTCGAAGCAGCCAATCCCTCCTTCGCTGTTGAGGTACTAGGCTTAAGTGAAGTACCAGCAGCAGGTGATGAGTTTGAGGTCTTTAATAACGAGAAACAAGCTCGCTCTATCGCTTCCGACCGTGCTGAAAAACAACGTCAATCCCGCCTCATGCAGGGACGTGTTACCCTTACAAGTCTGTCAGCTCAAGCTCAAGAGGGCGAGTTGAAAGAACTCAACTTGATTTTGAAGGGAGACGTACAGGGTTCTGTAGAAGCTATTGTGGGATCGCTCAGACAAATTCCACAAAACGAAGTACAAATTCGGTTGTTATTAGCATCTGCAGGTGAAATCACTCAAACAGATATCGACTTGGCTGCAGCCAGTGGAGCCGTTATTGTTGGTTTCAACACAACCTACGCAAGTGGTGCAAGACATGCGGCTGATGAAGCAGGTGTCGATGTACGGGAATACGACATCATCTACAAACTGTTGGAAGATATCCAAGGTGCTCTAGAAGGTCTCTTGGAACCAGAGTTGGTAGAAGAACACCTCGGTCAAGCAGAAGTGCGTGCTGTCTTCCCTGTCGGTCGCGGCTCTGTAGCTGGTTGTTACGTACAGTCTGGCAAACTCATTCGGAACTGCAAAGTGCGTGTGCGTCGTAATGGCAAGGTAATCCATGAAGACACTCTTGACTCCCTCAAGCGGATGAAGGAAGATGCACGTGAAGTCAATTCTGGTTATGAATGTGGTGTCGGTATAGATAAATATACTGACTGGGCTGAGGGTGATATCATCGAAGCCTACCAGATGGTAACCAAGCGTCGTACCCTTTCTAAAACAAGGTAGTGGGTACAAAGTTTAGAGTTAGGAGTTAGTTGTCTGTTGAACAACTCTTAACTCTATATTTATTGGAGGGTAGATGGCAGAAGAAAGTTTCTTCACGTTGATTTTTTAATCTTTGAAGATAAATAAACATTTCTAAACCACACAATAAAGTTTCCGTAAGTAAGGTATAAGTTTTAGTAACTAACGAAACAGAATTAACTGTTGGAAAAAATTATCCTTAATAATGAGGACACTTGTTAAAACAAATTGTGTCGCATTTCCCCCGTGGTTCAAAGACACACGGTTTCCATGCTCCCGGAAGTTTTTAGATGAGGATTAAGAAACTATGGTTCGGATGTACTCAACAGATCGCCAATCCCCAGGCAATACGAATATGTGGAACAATCTCAAAAGTGCGATCGCAGCTAGCTCTGGATTCCAACGCTGGTTGTTAGAGCGCGACGATCGAGTGCAAAAACTTCGGCTAGAGGAACAAGTGCAGCGCTATTTACGCGAAACTTTAGAAACCCTAGCGTATTAAGAAGGTTTATCAGTTATCAGTTACTTTTATTTATTTGTTTATTTACTGATTTAATTCACAGTTATCTGATAACTGGTTATTATTTACGTTCGGTCGTTAAAACTTAAGAAAATCTGGGAGATTTCCCTGTAAAATTTGAAGTTGACGATGGGCAAGTGCAAGGCGATCGCCATCAACCTCAACTTCCGACGTTGGGTAATTTTGAATAATTTCTATTAACGTAATCTTTTCATCTTTATTAGCAGAAAGAATCAAAGCAGAACGCAAAGCTTGGCGATCGGCTTTCCCAGAAGGTGTGTGAATCACTTGACTGAGTTGGTCGAGGGCTGCATTACCCACTTGACTATTGAGTATTTTATCAAGAATTAATAAGTTAACTTTTACAGGTTCCGTCAAATACTTACGAACCTCTTGGGGATTTTGACCTGAAGAAGCTAGGTTAGATGACAGCGAACTAGACAGTTTTCCCGTTTGGGCAAACGTTGACAGTTCTTTCACAGAAAGTGATTCGCGAAAGATACGATACTTCAGTATTACACTTTCAGCAGCAAAAGCAGGAATCCCTTGCAGTAAAAGACAGAAGCTGACAAAAAATAGCTGCATTCGCAGAAGTTGTCGGGGATCTGATGGGTATCTGGTAATCATTAAATAACCGTTATCAGTAATTATATGTAACTTTAATTGTACAAAACTTAACGATAAAAATCTCTTTTTTCCAGGGAACACAGCTGCCAATGCATATGTCATCGGCTATAGTTTTGCATAAGTTTCACAACTAAAAAGCTTGTAAATAACCGGATTGAGTTTAAAAAATGAAGTATGAAGGATGAAGCATATAAGGATGAATAAGTTCTTCACTCTTTATTCTTGAAACTTCATCCTTCAGTTAAGTCTAATTTTGTACATTTAAAACCACAAATCAAGATGACACACCAGGGATTTAACATTCCGCAATCAAAATACTTTCACATTCGCGCTTTGCCAGTAGGACTCAGTGCTTTGTTAGCAGTCACTGGTGGATTTATCCTTCTAGACAAAGAGGTCATTGCAGGAGAAGTGCCTCAAAAAGTCAATACGACCATGACAACAGCACAAGTACCTGTTGGCGCGACTGCTCTTTACGTTAATCCAGAAACGGGTCAAGATAGTCCCGATGCTGGAAGTTCAGAAGCAAAGGCTTATAAAACTATCACCTACGCTCTCAAGCAAGTCAAAGCAGGTGCAGTTATTCAACTAGCTCCCGGTACTTACAATCAAGAAAGTGGAGAAGTTTTTCCACTAACGATTGGACCTAGCGTAACGTTGCGCGGTGACGAATCTACTAAAGGTCAAGGAATATTAATTGTAGGCAGTGGTAATTTTATCAGTCCCACTTTTGCCCGTCAGAATGTAGCAATCCTTGCTCAAAACGATAGTGCGATTAGTGGAATTACAGTGACCAATCCAGAAAATCGTGGAACTGGAGTGTGGATTGAAACTACCAATGTTGTGGTCAGCAACTCTACTTTTACTAACAGCGTGCGAGAGGGTGTTTTTGTTACAGGTAAAGCCAACCCAAAAATCGAAAATAACGTCTTTATTCAAAATAAAGGTAATGGAGTTTCTGTAGCTAAATCTGCTCGAGGAGAGGTTCGCAATAACTTATTTCAAGATACTGGTTTTGGCGTTGCAGTGAGCGATTTAGCATCACCATTAATTACTGATAACCAGATTCTTCAAAATAATGGTGGTATCGTAGTTAACGGAGCTTCTAAACCAGTATTGCGTAATAATGTTATTCAAGATAACCGAGATCATGGTTTAGTCGTTATTCAAAATGCACAACCAGATCTAGGAACAGCCGAAAACCCTGGTAAGAATATAATTCGTAATAACGGTAAAAAGGACGTTAAAAAGTTCTTCGATGTACTGAACGCGACTACAGGCAACACGATACTTGCTGTTGGTAATGATATCGATGAAAAGCGAATTTCTGGCAAAGTTGACTTTGTAGCAGCAGCCGTTGATGCACCATTAGGCGGTGCAACAGCTTTCAGAGATGTGCCAGCAGGTTACTGGGCAAAAACGTATATTGAAGCACTAGCCGCTAAGAATATTATTGCTGGGTTCCCCGATGGTTCTTTTAAACCCAATGAACCAGTCACTCGCGCCCAATTTGCTGCCATTATTAGTAAAGCATTTGCACCAAACCCCAAACGCGAAACCTCTAGTTTTAACGATGTAAGCCGCAATTTTTGGGCTTATAAGGTGATTCAATCTGCTTACCAAGGTGGTTTTGTGTCTGGCTATCCTGACAAGACTTTTAAACCAGAACAACAAATTCCACGAGTACAAGCGCTAGTGTCCTTAGCTAATGGATTGGGATTATCTACAGATAGCCAAACTGTTTTATCTGTTTACAGTGATGCTTCTCAAATTCCCAACTACGCAGCAGGTCCCATAGCAGCAGCAACTACAAAACAACTAGTCGTTAATTATCCTTCAGTGAAGGAACTCAACCCTAATCGTCAAGCAACTAGAGCAGAAGTTGCTGCCTTTGTTTACCAAGCACTCGTAAGTAGAGGCAACTTGCAAGCAATACCTTCTCCTTATCTCGTTAGGACTCCATAGGGATAGTTAGTGGTTAGTGGTTAGTAGCTAACAATTAACGACTAACAACTAACAATAATACTAAGTGCCAGAACTGACAATGTGTCAGTTCTGGCACTTAGTATTATTGACTTTTCTTAAAAGCAGGGTCTTTAAAATTTTGACTGACCCTTTCTTACTATCTGTTTATATTCAGGGTCTTTATATAAGCTGACCCCGTTTGAACAAATACTAGTGTCTCAGAATTTTTTCAATTTTCTAATTTCCTAATATTTTTTTAATTTTTTCTGTTTTTTTATTGTCTAATGTATAGAATTGTTAAGTTGATTGTAAAATAGCAATGTAGATCGAGACTCCAGGGAAGGAAAATTATATATAGTTATAAAGTTTACTACGCCCTACTTTTGGCGACGTTGCTCCCAGCGCCAAAGAAAAACCATCAAGGTAACTATTCCTATTTGAAGCGCTAAATTAGGTAGAGCGCTTTCAATATCCCGTCCAGCTAATAACTGTGTTAGGAAGATGAACAGACCAATAAAACCAGAAGCACCACAAGCAATGTAAATAAACATCCGCAAACCTCGATAGGGGGCTGCTGCTTCTGCTTTTAAGCGGGCGTATTGCTCGGATTTCAGGCGATTTTTACTGTTGGGGTCTATCATGATGTAAATACTGTTATAATCTTGTATTATGTACGCCGATGTGGCTCAGCGGTAGAGCAGCTGATTCGTAATCAGCAGGTCACGGGTTCAAATCCCGTCATCGGCTTTAGGGACTTTCAAACAAAACAATATCCTAAAATCTTGTGGTGCGGGCGTCCTCGCCCGCCATTAAGATAGAACGGGCGAGGACGCCCGTCCTACAAGATAAATAATTGTCCCACAATCAGTATTTATCAAAGTATTAACAACCTCTTAATAGTGATTTAAGACCTAGTTGGTAACCTGTTCTTGCAACATTCAGTTGGGTTTGATACCAAATTCACGTCTGTAACCTCTCATTCCCTTCCTTCAAAATTTATAACAAAGAATACATATGGAGCGTTTTCATTGCGATCGCTTGTTATCTAGTAGAGTCAAGCGACGGCGCTTTTTACTTGGTGCTGGGGCAGTCACTACAGGGTTTTTGACAACTCAGTGGCATCACGGAGTTTTAGCACAACCTAGTTTTTCTGGTTATCCCTTCAGTTTGGGCATAGCTTCTGGCGATCCTCTACCCGATAGCGTAGTGCTATGGACGCGACTAGCACCCGATCTGCTTAAGACTACAACTCAACAATTCAACTGCTTGAGAATTATTCGGTTGCGTCCCTCTGCTTTCGCTTGGTAAAGAGCTTTATCTGCCGCCATAATTAAAGTGGTTGGAGAAGATTCAAACTTGGGAACTGTCGTGGCTACTCCAATACTTAAGGTTATGAAGTGGCTGACGGTGGATTCCATATGCTCGAGTTCGAGTTCCCTAACGCCCGCTTGCATGGCAGCTGCGACGTGAACGGCACGAGTTGCATGGGTGTTAGGCATAATCACAGCAAATTCTTCACCTCCGTAACGCGCTACCAAATCCTGATTTTTTTCAGCTGTACGACTTAGGACGGTTGCAACTTTTCGCAAACAGGAGTCTCCTGCTATATGACCATACTTATCATTGTAAAGTTTAAAATAATCTATATCGCATAATATTAAAGACAGTGGCAATTGCTCCTCTACGGAGTTCAACCACTGAGCGTTTAAATATTGGTCAAAACGACGGCGATTTGCAACCCCAGTTAAGCCATCAACATTAGCCAGTTCTTGTAAAGCTTGGGTCACTGCCTCTAATTGTTTGTAAAGTTGTGCCTGTTGCAGCAGTCTTTTGACTCGTTGGCGTAGCACTGCCCAATGAATTGGTTTGGTCACATAATCGCTTGCTCCTGCCTCAAATGCGCGATCGACTGATTCAGAATCTTCTAAACCTGTAATCATTAAAATAGGAATGCGATCGCACAATCTTGAAATTGTACTATTACCAAAAGACAAACCGGGCATAGAATGAACGAGACTCGAAGCAAAGAGAGTTCTGGACAACTGAGTTAATTGCTTGCAACAAGTAAAGCCATCCATAACTGGCATAACAGCATCTAACAAAATGAGGTCTGGTTTGACGGTTGTGAATGTATCCAGACATTGTTTACCATTAGAGACATCCACCACACGATAACCTTCTTTTTCCATGACTTCACGCAACAGCATCCGAATGGTCTTATCATCGTCGGCAACAAGAATCAAAGGGGGGTCATTGGAGATAGAAAATTGGCTTATGCCGGACATGAGTTGCATTCCATAAAATATTCTGTAAAATAAGCGACACGGTTGTGGTAAGGCGATTGTGACACTCTACCGCTACACCATGTCTTGATTGATAACCTGAAAGTAAAAGATGTTTCTTTTATAATTCCCATTCAATAATGTCTAATTACTAAACTCTTGTATTTTATCTTATGTAATGGACAAGTAAAGATGCTCGTGAGAGGATGTACGTAGAATATAAAATTATAGTAAACCTTATAGCATGAGTTGATATGCCAGACCCATTAATGTATAGCCAAGATTATTTTGTTGTTTTAGAAACAAATCAACCCGAGCAAATTTTGACCGCCCTAGAATTACGTGAGAAGCTAAAAAGCGTTTTACAAAATATTGAAGTCGAAGAGTTAATGCCCGATTTACGATCTTTTAATTCACTTGAAGAACAAGCAAAATATTTAATAGATACCACCTGTGAATTAGATGTTGGTCTCGGTCAATACTTACAATGGTATGCAGTTCGTTTGGAAAAATGAATTTTGTTAGTTGTTAGTTGATACTAGTTAGTGGTTAGTTGTAAATAACTACCAACCACTAACCACTAACCACTAACCACTGACTACCAATCACTAACCATTAGAATTCACAACCAAAGTCAACTCAATTTGATTTGCATCTGGTTGCGTGACAGCAACCTCGATACCGGGACCGAAATAATTCGTCATTTTTTCCTGCTTTTTTTGCCATACATCAATAGGTACGGCAGGCGAATTAAATTCCAAAATGAGGGCATAAGCTCCATTAATCTCCGTTTCTCTCAGTCCTGATATTTCTGGTCTGTCTTCATCTGAGGAACCAAGACCCAAAAATTCTAGAGATTTATCAAAATGAGCATCTTGCCCGTACCAGTATCGAGTCAAATCTTTGCGGATTTTAGTTTGAGTAGCAGTTGCCTGTTTTTCTCGCAGTGCCAACACTTGTGGCGTTGTCGGTTGACTAAAAGGCACGGGTGGAATTTCGTTAGCTTTGAGAGCTAGTCCTCCCAACAGAAGAGGAATTCCATAAAAAAATCCAACAAGATTGAGTGTGGCATAGTCTGCAGCATAAGCCACAAAGCCGATTATTGTTAAAATCCCACCGACTGTTAACCCAAGCGTTCCCAAAGAAAATTGGCGTAACATGATTTTTGTATAGTACAAATTCCTAGCATTTCTTTTGTACTACTATTTAGTGACTATTCACAAGCTATACATATACGGGCAATGCCCACCCTACACCCTATTTTCAACACAGTCAGCCAAGAGACTATAGCGTGCAACGAGCGCCGCATAAAAATTTTCTTGCCCCCTATTTACCACTTCCTTTTCAAAGTTAACGTTTTTACGCTAAGTTTAAATAGTAAGAAGATTTTTTAAGATAAAAACACAAAATATGGATGCACAAACACTTAAAGAAAGAGTAGCCTTGGTCAAAGCTAAACGCGAGTATCTACTGAATCTTCTAGAAAAACCTAATTTGGGAACTTTAAGAGTAGATGTAAATCAAGCCTTGGAAGAAATGGACGATCTAATAGATGAGTTTAGACGCACCTTTCCCGATCCAGAAATAATTTAGATCCAATAACTAATCGTTAAATACGGAATTTGCGTCAAAAGGAATTGTCAAACTGCAATTCTATTGACGCATATAAACATATAACATTTTTTTATAACCCAAATTGTAACCGATCTGCTGATTTTTTAAGTTAGGCATACAGCACCATTTAATTGCTTACCGAATGATTTGCGGTTTTCTTGCCTAATTGTCTTACTAGCTCAATCAGTTCTGTGGTAGGTACGTCTTTTTTGCAAACAGCATCTAAACTACCAACTTCTTTGGGATCTTGAAACTTAACATCCTCTACTGAGGAGTAAGCAACGATCTGGGTATCTGGGGCAATGGCTTTAATATGACGAGATGCACTCCAGCCATCCATAATTGGCATTTGTAAATCTAGAACGATCACATCCGGGTGAGTACGTTCAACCAATTCTATGGCTTCTTGACCATTGCTTGCTAAACCAACTACTTGAATATTTTCTTGACGAGAAAACGCTAATTTCAAGGTTAAACGAGTTAATTCGTGGTCATCGACCACAATAACTCTTAAGGTAGAAGACTCACAGGACAAAACTAACATCCTAGGGAACTATAGAGAACATATGGTAACTTTTACAGTTTATGAGAATAAGCAACTAAACTCACTCTATCCAATGGTTGAATAATTTCTAAGTTCCAATGAGCATATCAAGTAATGTGTCAAAAATGAGAGTTTTCTTGGGAACAATCAGCAGTTAATTATCAAAATATTATGAGCTAATTGTCAAGTTGTGATGAACTTTTCTTCGTATTTGTACTAACTATATTTGGAGTACTTGTATTTATGCTTGAAGTCATAGACATGAAAATTTTTTGCGAACTAGCTTCTGGAGAATCTTCAGCAGGGCGTCTTTGAATATAACTACCATCTTGTTGTAATTCCCAAGCTTGACGATTATCCGCGAGCATAATTCCCAAAATTTCCTGCAAATCCTTAGCAATATCTGGATCTAAGATAGGAGTAATGACTTCTACTCGACGATCTAAGTTACGAGGCATCCAATCGGCACTACCAATGAAAATTTCTTCTTGTCCGTTGTTGTAGAAATAATACATACGAGAGTGCTCTAGAAAACGACCAACAATACTGATAACGCGAATATTTTCACTAATATCTTTTAATCCGGGACGCAAACAACATATTCCTCGTACAATCAAGTCAATTTGTACGCCTGCACGAGAAGCTTGGTATAGTGCCGAAATGATTTCAGGATCGACTAGGGAGTTCATCTTAGCAACAATTCTCCCGCTTAGACCATTGTGAACATTCTCGATTTCTCGATGGATTAAATAAATAAAGCGATCGCGCATATTCACTGGAGCCACCAACAGGAGTCGGTAGGACTTTTGCCGAGAATACCCTGTCAAGAAATTGAAAACATCTGTAACATCAGCTCCCAAATCCTCATGACAGCTAAATAATCCCAAGTCCGTATACAGTCGTGCTGTTTTTGGATTATAGTTACCAGTCCCAATATGTACGTAGCGACGAATCCGTTCTTGTTCGCGCCGCACTACCATAACAGTTTTGCAGTGAGTCTTCAAACCGACTAAACCATAAACAACGTGAACTCCTACACTTTCTAGACGCTTTGCCCACTTAATATTGTTCTCTTCATCAAATCGCGCCTTAAGTTCTACCAGTACAGAAACCTGCTTGCCATTTTCAGCAGCAGCAATTAAGGCATTCAGGATTGGCGAGTCGAAAGATGTCCTATAGAGAGTCATTTTAATTGCTAGCACATTGGGGTCATAGGCTGCACTAGTAATAAAACGCACAACTGATGTTGAAAAAGATTGATATGGATGATGTACGAGCAAATCCTTTTCTTGGATAACTGTAAAAAAGTCTTTTCCTTCCTCCACCTCTCGCAAGTTAGAATTTATACTTAAATCCTTAATCCGTTGCAAGCGCGTAGGAACTACAGACTTCCATGGTTCATCTTTAAGATCTGGAACTGGCATTGACATGAAGAACATCAAATCCTTTAGTCCCATCAAACCATCAACTTGATAGACATCGTATTCTGTTAACTCCAAATCCTCTAGCAATCGTTTTCTCACTGACTCAGGAGTCTGAGAATGTATTTCTAACCTTAAAGGAGAACCACCAACACGTCTCTTTCTCAGTTCGTGTTCAATTGCTAGTAATAGATCGTCAGCTTCATCTTCTTCCAATTCCAAATCTACATCACGAGTGATACGGAACATATGGTATTCCTGAATATTCATTCCAGGAAACAAGGACTCTAGATTGTGAGCAATTGCTTGTTCTAGAGATACGCCAGTCCAAATAGCTGGTTTTTCTGAATTTTGAAATCCTAATTCTAGAGGTAAAGGCAAAAATCGCGGTAAAACAGTAGGCACCTTAACTCTAGCGAATAATTCCTCGTCTGTTTCCGGATTTTTAATGATAACAGCCAGGTTAAGACTGAGGTTAGAGATATAAGGGAAAGGGTGACTGGGATCGACAGCCAAAGGTGTGATGACGGGAAAAATTTGTTCTTCGTAGTACTGGTCTAGATAATTTTTTTGCCCTTCCGATAAATTTATATAATCTAAAATATAAATTCCGTGCTCAGCCAGTTGGGGTCGCAAACTTTTTTCAAAATGTTCGTGTTGCTGAGCAATCAATGGACGTAAAGCCATGCTAATCTCTTCAAGCTGCTGCTGAGGTGTACGACCATCAAAAGTGACCAAACTGATTTTTGCTTCCACTTGTTCCTTCAATGCAGCAACCCGCACCATAAAGAACTCATCCAAATTAGAGCTAAAAATTGCCAAAAACTTCAGACGTTCTATGAGAGGGGTGCGGGGGTCACAGGCTTCGTGTAACACCCGTTTATTAAACTCCAGCCAGCTTAACTCACGGTTAAGGTAATATTGTGAATCTTTAAGATTGAGTTGATGAGCTGTCTTTTTAGATTTTGCCATGATGACCTAGTACCACGTAGTATATCCAAGGTAGGAATCTAGATACTAAACAATAGTAGAGGAAAAGTGGTAATCTTATGTCATTTGTCATTTGTCATTGGTAACTGATTACTGGTTACTGGTTACTGTTGAATAGGGATTTTTATGACAAATTCTGTACCTTGTCCTGGTTGAGAGATGCACTCTAATTGACCGCCATGCTTTTCTACAATGATTTGATAACAAATTGATAGCCCTAACCCAGTTCCTTTGCCAACTGGTTTAGTTGTGAAGAAAGGATCGAACAATTTGGTTTTTACTTCGGGTAATATTCCCGGTCCATTGTCTTTAATACGAATCGTGACACAAGAATTCTCTTCTAGATGTGTTTGGATAGTAATGCGACTGGGGTATTTTTCCTTCTTCAGTTGTAACCATTCCGCTTCTTGTTGCCGTAAAGCATCAATGGCATTAGTGAGGATATTCATAAAGACTTGATTTAATTGTCCGGCATAGCATTCAACTGGGGGTAAGGAAGCATAGTCTTTGATAACTTCGATTTCTGGGTGTGCTGATGTTTCTTTTAAAGAATTTTGTAAAATTAGTAAAGTACTCTCAATCCCTTCATGAATATCCACAGGTTTCATCTCCGCTTCGTCTAAACGAGAGAAATTACGTAGAGTCAGAACAATCTCGCGAATGCGTTGCGCTCCTACTTTCATAGAAGTGAGAGTTTTTGGAACATCTTCTTGCAAAAAATCTAAATCAATATCGGCAATAAAGTTAAGAATATCGGCAGAGGAATCGGGATATTGTTGTTGATAAAGTTGAACTAAAGCTAATAAATCTTGAGCGTAGTTATCGAGATGAATTAAATTGCCATAAATAAAGTTAACCGGGTTATTAATTTCATGGGCAACGCCAGCAACGAGTTGACCGAAACTGGACATTTTTTCAGATTGAATTAACTGTGCTTGTGTACTTTGTAATTCTTTGAGAGTCTGTTCTAATTGAGTGGCTTGCTGTCTTAAAGTAGCTTCTGAATGTCGGAGCGTCTCTTCAGCCAACTTGCGATCGCTAATATCTCGTAAAAAGACGATATACTCTTGATTCTGGTTAATAGATCGTTGCGAAACGGTAGTTTCAATGATGCGCTTGTAAGATTTTTTTAACAGATGTTCGTTACCATACCAATAAGCAGGAACATCATCTAACCCAGAGAGAAATTCACTCAATCGGTGTCCTATCAGTTGATGAATTTTCATTTCCAAGAGTACTTCAGCAGCAGAGTTTGCTTGAGTAATAGCACCATTTTTATCTAAGACAATAACTGTATGGGGGACTGTATCAAGAGCAGTAATCAACCGATTTTCTGCTACTTCACGGGCTTCAGCAATGGATTCAATTTGTGGTAGTATTGTCCAACAAGCAACTGCAACAGCAACAAAGGCAACTGTTGCTAGTAGAATAATCAATAAATTCCCTTGAGCAACGCTGGAATTTCTATTGATTTTGGTGCTCAACAACCAACTTATCGTTGTAGCGCTACAGGTAAGTAATAGCAAAATAACGACTTGAACAGCAATAAGATCTTTGAACAAGGCAAGAGGTTGAGCAGTTTGATGTTGAATCCACCATCGAGGATGAAAGGGTGCAAATTTAATGTGACGAATCGCTGCATCGAAAACTAAAATCAAAATGGGTAACAGCAGCCCAATCAAGAAATCTTGCCAACCCCAAGCAAAACCTCCCGTAACTAAAACAACAACCTCTATAATAAAAAATATCAGTGACAACCAAGACCATCTAACGTCTGGTTTACCCCGATGCAGCCACGAGCCTAAATGAAATACTGTTATAGATGCTAAATAGCCAGTGTTTGTTATTATTAAAATTCTGGCGAAATCCCCCCAAGCCAAACATAAAAGACTTAAGAAAAAGCTAAAGACCAAAGCAGGCGTCAGAACACCCCGCTTGGAGACAAAAGCAAATACGGGCGATATATATCCGTCTAAGGAGAGTTGGTACAAAATGCGGGGAAGGACGCAAACAGTACTAGCGCAAGTCAGAAGACTGGGGAAGACTATGAGTAGCGTTACTAATGTAGAAGTATACTGACCCCAAAATGGCTTAGATGCTGCTAAAAGGCTTAAGTAAGCATTATTTCCTAATTCGGGTGCTGTAGCTAATTGAGTTAGTACCCAGGACCCACCTAGATAAATGGGAGGCATTAACCAAGAAGCAAAGGTTAAAAACCGTAAAGTTTTTTTAGGGTGTTGACTCTCAGCAACAAAAGAAGAAGTTGTTTCACAGCCGTAGACATTCCAAGTGACCAAGAAGTACCACTTTGCCCAATCACTAAATTGTAGAGGCGTTGCATGGAATGTCTCTATGGGAGGCAATAAACCGGGACTGGTGTTTGAGAAAGTTAACCACCACAAACCAAGCAAGCAAAACAAAAGTGTGAATGCGATCGCTGGTACGGCTAAAAACAAGTGTAATATTGCTAAAGTACGAGTCCCGCTAAAAGCAACGACAAAGGCAATGCACGTAAAGCCAAGTTTGAGCGCTAATTCCGGACAAACAAGATTTGACGATTGTAAATTAGCCTTAATCAAATCAGTCAGAACAATTGCGTACACTGGAGGGGCTGCAACCCATCCCACAAAATATCCAATTGCAGCATAGCGACCCAGCCCTGAATAGTTCTTAAGCAGTCTTGCGGCGTAATTAGGCGTTCCTCCCGACACTTCAGTCCACTGCCTGCCAAAGCGTTGTACTTGTAAGTTTAGTAAAATACCCACAATCATTGCGGGTAAGTAGACGAATACTGAATTAAGTCCAAGTGCTGCATACAAACCTGGTGCAAAGATAATCCATCCGGCATGGGAAGTGACACCAAAGCCCCAAGTTTCAAGGACATTTAGACTGCGAGGGAGTAAGTGTTTTTTGTCATTTGTCATTGGTCAGGTGGTCAGGTGGTTACTGGTCGGGTGGTCACTGGTCAGGTGGTCACTGGTCACTGTTTAATGGGAATTGCAATCAAAAATTCTGTTCCTTGTCCCAGTTGAGATATGCACTCTAATTTACCGCCATGTTTCTCCACAACAATTTGATAACAAATTGATAACCCCAAACCAGTTCCTTTGCCAACTGGTTTGGTTGTGAAGAAAGGATCGAATAATCGGTTTTGTATCTCAGGTGATATTCCCGATCCATTGTCTTTGATACGAATCGTGACATGGGAATTCTGTTCGAGATGTGTCCTGATAGTAATACGACTGGAATATTTTTCCTTCTTCAGTTGTAACCATTCAGCTTCCTGCTGGCGCAAAGCATCAATAGCATTTGTCAAGATATTCATAAAGACTTGATTTAATTGTCCGGCATAGCATTCGATGTGCGGTAACTTTTCATAGTGTTTGATAACTTCAATTTCTGGTTGTGCTGATGTTTCTTTCCAGGAATTTTGTAAAATTAGTAAAGTACTCTCAATGCCTTCATGAATGTCAACAGGTTTCATGTCAGCCTCGTCTAAACGAGAGAAATTACGGAGCGTCAGAACAATCTCGCGAATACGTTGTGCTCCTACTTTCATGGAAGTCAGAGTTTTCGGCACATCTTCTTGCAAAAAATCTAAATCAATATCGGCAATAAAGTTCAGAATATCTGGAGTAGAATTAGGGTATTCTTGCTGATAAAGTTGGACTAAGGCTAATAAATCTTGAGTGTAGTTATCGAGATGAATTAAATTGCCATAAATAAAGTTAACCGGGTTATTAATTTCGTGGGCAACACCAGCAACGAGTTGACCGAGACTGGACATTTTTTCCGATTGAATTAATTGTGCTTGAGCGCTTTGTAATTCTTTGAGTGTTTGTTCTAATTCAGTGGCTTGCTGTCTTAAGGTGGCTTCTGAATGTCGTAAAATCTCTTCCGAAAGCTTGCGATCGCTAATATCTCGTAAAAAGACAATGTATTCTTGATTCTGGTGATTGGTACGTTGCGAAACGGTGGTTTCCACGATTCGGTTGGCAGAATTTTGTAGGTGATGTTCGCTCGTGCTTTGCCAAGAAGCAGGTAGAGTATCCAAATCACAGAGAAATTCCGCCAAATCATGCCGTGTCAGTTGATTGATGCTCATTCCTAAGAGAGTTTCAGCAGCAGGATTAGCTTGAGTAATCGCACCATTTCGATCTAAGACCAGAACTGTATCGGGAACGGTATCAAGAGCGGTGATAAAACGTCTTTCTGCTACTTCACGGGCTTCAGCAATGGATGCAATTTGTGGTAGCGTCGTCCAGCAAGCAATGGCAATTGCAACAAAGGCAACTGTTGCCAGTAAAACAATTAATAAATTAGTACTACCTGTTTGAGAAGTTTTATTTAGCTGAGTACTTAGGAACCAACCAATTGTGGTACCGCCACAGCTCAGTAACAGTAAGATAATGACTTGAACAGCAAAAAAATCCTTGAACAAGGCAATGGGTTGGTCATTATTACGCAAAGCCCACCATCGCGGATGAAAAGGTGCAAATTGGATGCGACGGATTGCAGCATCAAAAACTAAAATGATGATGGGTAATAACAATCCGATGAGGAAATCTTGCCAACTCCAAGCCAAGCCCCCAACTATTAAAACGATCGCTTCTACAATAAAAAACAATAGCGATAACCAACCCCATCGCACTTCTGGTCTACCTCGGCACAGCCACAATCCCAGATGAAATGCTGTGATTGATGCTAAATAACCAGTATTTGTAATCATTACAATCCTGGTCAAATCTCCCCAAACTAAATTCAAGACACTGCACAAAAAGGTAAATACCAATGCAGGGACTAAAACGCCTTGTTTTGAAACAACAGCAAATACGGGTGATATGTGTCCATCAAGAGAGAGTTGGTACAAAATTCGGGGTAGGATGCAAACAGCGCTAGCGGAAGCGAGAAGGCTAGAAAAAGCCATTAGCAGTGTTACTAACACGGAGGCAGACTGACCCCAAAATGGCTGGGATGCTCCTAAAAGGCTCAAATAGGTATTGCCTTGTGCTGTTGCACCTGCTGGCTGGGCTAGTACCCAATTGCATCCTAAAAAGATGAGTGGCATTAGCCAAGAAGCAAACGTCAAAAACTGTAAAGTGTCTTTGGGAGATTGACTGTCAGCAACAAAGGAGGAAGTGGTTTCACAGCCGTAGATATTCCAAGTTGCAATGAAATACCACTTTGCCCAATCAACAAATTGTAGAGACGTGCTACCTCTCGTCTCTACAACGCGATCGAAACCGGAACTGGCATTTGAGAAAGTCAGCCACCACAAGCCTTGCAAGCAAAAAACAAGTAGAGACGCGATCGCTGGCACAACCAAAAATAAATGCAATATTGCTACAGCACGTGTACCACTGAAGGCAACCACAAAAACAATGCAGGTGAAACCAATTTTCAACGCCATTTCTGGACATACGATCCCAAAAGGTTCAAGATTCGCCTTTATCAAGTCACTTAGAGCGATCGCGTACACTACTGGAACTGATGCCCATCCTACAAAGTATCCAAGTGCTACATACCGACCCAACCCTGAATAATTCTTAAGTAACCTTGCGGCGTAGTTGGGTGTTCCCCCTGACACATCCGTCCAATGCTTACCCAAGCATTGCACTTGCAAATTCAGCAAAATGCCTACAATGACACCAGGTAAACAGAGGATTATTGCATTTGCTCCGAGTGCTGTACATAAAACTGGTGCTACAGTAATCCATCCAATATGAGAAGTGACACCAAAGCCCCAAGTTTCAAGGACATTTAAACTACGAGGAAGTAAGTATTTTTTGTCAAGTGTCATTTGCTATTTGTCAAGTGTCATTGGTCAAGTATCATTGGTCAAGTGTCATTTGTCACTGTTTTACAGGAATTCCAATCAAAAATTCTGTGCCTTGTCCTGGTTGAGATATGCACTCTAATTGACCGCCATGCTTCTCCACAATAATTTGATAACAAATTGATAACCCCAAACCAGTTCCTTTGCCAACTTGTTTGGTTGTGAAGAAAGGATCGAACAATCGGGTTTTCACCTCAGGTGTCATTCCCGGACCATTGTCCTTAATACGGATCGTGACATAGGAATTCTGTTCGACATTTGTTTGGATAGTAATGCGACTGGGGTGTTTTTCATTCTTCAGTTGTAACCATTCAGCTTCCTGCAGGCGTAAAGCATCAATAGCATTTGTCAAGATATTCATAAAGACTTGATTTAATTGTCCGGCATAGCATTCGACTGACGGTAAGGAGCTATACTCTTTGTGTACTTCAATTTCTGGTTGTGCTGATGTTTCTTTCCAGGAATTTTGTAAAATTAGTAAAGTACTCTCAATGCCTTCATGAATGTCAACAGGTTTCATGTCAGCCTCGTCTAAACGAGAGAAATTACGGAGCGTCAGAACAATCTCGCGAATACGTTGTGCTCCTACTTTCATGGAAGTCAGAGTTTTCGGCACATCTTCTTGCAAAAAATCTAAATCAATATCGGCAATAAAGTTCAGAATATCTGGAGTAGAATTAGGGTATTCTTGCTGATAAAGTTGGACTAAAGCTAATAAATCTTGAGTGTAGTTATCGAGATGAATTAAATTGCCATAAATAAAGTTAACCGGATTATTAATTTCGTGGGCAACACCAGCAACGAGTTGACCGAGACTGGACATTTTTTCCGATTGAATTAATTGTGCTTGTGTAGTTTGTAATTCTTTGAGTGTTTGTTCTAATTCAGTGGCTTGCTGTCTCAAGGTGGCTTCTGAATGTCGTAAAATCTCTTCCGAAAGTTTGCGCTCGCTAATATCTCGTAAAAAGACAATGTATTCTTGATTCTGGTGATTGGTACGTTGCGAAACGGTGGTTTCCACGATTCGGTTGGCAGAATTTTGTAGGTGATGTTCGCTCGTGCTTTGCCAAGAAGCAGGTAGAGTATCCAAATCACAGAGAAATTCCGCCAAATCATGCCGTATCAGTTGATTGATGCTCATTCCTAAGAGAGTTTCAGCAGCAGGATTAGCTTGAGTAATCGCACCATTTCGATCTAAGACCAGAACTGTATCGGGAACGGTATCGAGAGCGGTGATGAAGCGGTTTTCTGCAAGTTCACGGGCTTCAGCAATGGATGCAATTTGTGGTAAGGTCGTCCAGCAAGCTATTGCCACTGTAACGAAAGCAACTGTTACAAGCAAGATAACTAGTAAATTTGTGCTAACTACATTAGAGTTTCTACTCAAATAAGCACTCAGCACCCAACCGATGGTGGTAGCACCGCAAGTCAATAACAGCAGGACGATAACCTGAACGGCAATGAAATCCTTAAACTGAACAATAGGTTGGGCATTGTCATGTTTAATCCACCAACTCAGATCGAAAGGTGCAAATCGAATGCGACGGATAGCAGCATCTACAACCAAAATGAAAATAGGCAACAACAATCCGATGAGGAAATCTTGCCAACTCCAAGCGAAACCTCCAACTACGAGGACAATTGCCTCCACAATAAAAAACAAAAGCGATAACCAAGGCCATCGGACTTCATACTTGGCCCGCCGCAGCCATAATCCTAAATGAAAAGCTGTGATGGAAGCTAAGTAACCAGTCTTAGCGATCGTCACAATTCTGGCGACATCTCCCCAAACCAAACACAGGACACTGAACAAAAAGGTAAATAACAATGAGGGGATCGAGACACCTCGCTTTGAGACAAAAGCGAATACAGAAGAAATGTGTTTGTCTAAAGAAAGTTGGTACAAAATACGGGGAAGGACACAAACAGCAGTCGCGCAATTCAAAAGGCTGGAGAAAGCAATTAGCAGCGTTACTAACGTAGAAGCATATTGCCCCCAAAACGGCTTGGATGCTACTAAAAGGCTTAAGTACGTGCTATTACTTACTTCAGGTACTGTAGCTAGTTGAGTTAGTACCAGAGTTCCTCCCAGATAAATGAGAGGCATCAGCCAAGAAGCAAAGGTCAAAAACCGCAAAGTTTCTTTTGGTCGTTGGCTATCAGCAACAAAAGAGGCTATGGTTTCACAGCCGTACAAGTTCCAAGTCGCAATGAAGTACCATTTTGCCCAATCAATAAAATGTAGAGATGTTGGGTGCAATGTCTCTATAGAAGGAAAAAGACTGGGAGTAGGATTTGAGAAAGCTAACCACCACAATCCGAGTAAGCAAAAAGCTAGTGTAAATGCGATCGCAGGAAGCACTACAAACAAATGCAATATTGCTAAAGCACGGGTACCACTCAAGGCAACTACAAAAGCAATGCAGGTAAAGCTAATTTTCAGTGCTATTTCCGGACAGGCGATCCTTAATGGTTCAAAATTCTCCTTAATTAAATCCGTGAGAACAACTGCAAGCACTGTAGGTGCTGCCGCCCAACCCACAAAGTATCCAAGTGCTATATAACGACCCAGTCCCGGATAGTTTTTGAGCAACCTCGCTGCATAGTTAGGCGTTCCTCCCGATATATCCTGCCAATGCTTGCCCAAACGTTGCACTTGCAGGTTCAGCAAAATGCCCACAATCATTCCAGGTAAGCACACAAAGACAGCATTTGTTCCCAGTGCAGCACATAAAGCTGGAGCTACAGTAATCCATCCAGTATGAGCAGTCACACCAAAGCTCCAAGTTTCAAGGACACTCAGACTTCGGGGAAGTTTGTATGACGATTTATTGTTATTCGCACCCAAAATTGACTGAGTATGCATTGTAAATAACTTTGTTGTGATAGCTCAATCATTGAAATAACCTATTTTTCTATTTTTAAATAACCGTAAAAATGCTGAAAATATGACTTTTTCTTATCGTTAAACATTTTCAAGCAGTAAAAATGCTGACAAATATGCTTTATAGCTAAATCTAACAAGTTTCTCAGTAATGTTACGTGTTTTTATGAAAATTTAACCAAGTAATACTTGTAGAGAAGTGTACGTTCGAGTTTATCCGTAAAATTACATAGATTTTATCTTAATTTTATAATTTTTTCTATTTTATACAGTATTTATGACTATTTTGACTCAAGACTAAAATACGTTGAACTACTATTGACATTACCAATTTTGTATTTTAGATTCTCTTTATATTCACTATGGAACTGTAATTTTACTTGGTTCGGATAACACTGAGTCATCAAGATTTTTGATTGCAGCCTAATAGAGTTTGTTTGAAGCAATTTTGCAATTGTTGATTCACAACAGTTAGCAGAAATTGACTGGATACTGTCAAGTGACAGTCCAATTTCTATGAGTTCTGCATTAGCTTAATTTATTAAGTTAATGCAGAACTTCTAATGAACAAAAGAACAAGAGAACAAGCACATCATGGCAAAAATTAACGTCAATACCACTGCTAAAGGAACTGGGCTAATTGCGACCTCAGCAGTTAGGAAAGGTGAAGTCTTCTACAGAATAACAAAGTATAAAAGAGTTAACCAACCTACTTATACAAGTATCCAAATTGATTTGGAAACACACATTGAAGAGTCAGTACTTAATAAACTCAATCACTCATGCCATCCAAATCTGATTATAAATACTACAACTTTGGAATGTGTTGCAGCACGAAACATTGAACCTCATGAGGAACTCAGCTTTTTCTATCCCAGCACGGAGTGGGAGATGAATAAACCTTTTGTCTGTATGTGCGGTTCACCACAGTGCGTGCGAATTGTTGCTGGAGCTAGGTATCTTTCTTTAGATATTTTAAGCTTGCAATTTATCAATCGCCACATCCGATACAAAGCGTTGAGTTGCTTAGAAGAAGTGTTTAAGAAAGACGTCACGGTTGAAACAATAGATAGTTTTAGGGCTGAAACAGGTGTCTTGTCTGTATCTGTTACAAAAGCTTAAGACCATCTAATAGTAAATCCGTAGTTTTTTGTCAATAAAAGGAGTTTAAGCACCATGATTAACACGCTGAATCAACCCACAACAACTATCAGTATTGAAAGAAATGAAATTTGTAAAACTATTGCTGAAGAATATACATCGCTGACTTTTAAACAACTCCTTGAAGAAGCTACAAGCGGCGAAGCTCTTCTACGACTCATGGGTCGTTTTTTCCAATACTCCTCCGCTTTTGCACCTTGTCAAACTTGTTTGGCTGGATATATTGCTATTCGCAAAGATTTGTTCAACACTTCTAATGAACTAGGAGTGTTTGCCGATCGAAGTGTTGAAATAGGAGCAGGTATGTTTTTTGGTGCAATTGATGAGTTTGGCGATCGCGAAGCGCCTGAACCGCATACACATCGAGCTTTAGCTCTAGCAACGCTCAAAGGTATGGCACAATTTTATGACTATGATATGTTAGCTCTTAGCAAACTCATACATGAACACAAACCTACCAATGATGCTATCCATAAGGTTCATCGTAGTGGCGGTATTAACATGGTTGTGGATGAAGCACATCTCTTCCGTGCCATTGGCTTTCATTTAGGAACTGAAGTTTTGGGAGAGGATGAAAACCGTGTTTTAAAAGAGTTTTTCTGCACAAAGCGTCCTGAGATAACAAGATATTTACAAGAGACAAACGTGGAGATTGATGGCAAAGTGATTCCGGCTGACTACTGGTTCAGCCGCCATATTGTTGCAGAAGCTGAGCATTTTGATGCCGGAATACAATCTGCTAACCAAGCTCTTCAGTACTATACGGGTTTGGAAGATAAGCAACAGGTTAAGAGTTGGATTCTTGATGGAGTTCGAGATATTGCTGTACAGATGTCAGAGTTTATGGCAGAAGTCTGGAAGAATTGATAAAATTTTAGATTTTGAATTTTTGATTTTAGATTTGGGATAGAAAACGATTGTTTACCCTTCAATTGAAAATTCCTATCATTAGGAATTTTCAATTGAAAAATGTCCAATTTTTTCTTGTAGTAAGGCTACTTCCTTTCCGGGTTTTTGGAGTTTCTCCAAATAAAACTGACACTCTAGATTTATTTCTTGGAAGTCTTTTAACCAAAGGTTGAACTGTTCCAGCCCCACATTGTAGCTCTAGCGTCAGCAAATTCTATATATATTCGATTTTGCGGTACGCCTAATACTTGATTAATTTCTTGACAAAAATCTTGGCTCATTTCCTTAGTTTGTTGTGGCAGCATTGTTCCTATATTCTTGATTTCTATGTAACATACAGGGTCTGTTGTACCACCAAATGTCATAGGAATTTCGGTTTCAAAAGCTGTCATGACATAAGATTCTGGTTTGCCTGTGTGTTTAGCTAACTTTGCTGATAAATTTTTGAGTAGTTTTTCAATTTCAGCTTTTGTAGGAGTTGATACAGAAGTTTGGACTTTGATAAGTGGCATAGGTAGATTGGGGATTAGGGATTGGGGATTGGGCAATAAATGACTTTTAACACTGCTCAATTCCCATCAATGTCGAAATAAATGGCTGTGTTCGGGGTGATACAAACGGGAACGTCCTGTTGTTTGTGACAATGCAGGACTGATGACGTAGAGAGTCGTGCGGATTAGTTTTTCTTGATGAGTACACTCTGCCATCTGATTGAGGGGTACAACTAAAATTCTCTCATCAGACCATCCCAAACGATAACAAATTGCCACGGGTGTTTCTACTGAATAGTGTTCCAGCAACTTGGCTTGGGCTTCTTCAACATGACGCGCACTTAAGTACAGGCAAAGGCTAGCTTGATGGGCGGCGAGGGTTGCAAGCTCTTCTGTCGCAGGTACTTCTGTACGTCCACTGATACGTGTCAGTATAATTGTTTGAACTAAACCGGGAACGGTCAGTTCTAACTTGAGTTTAGCGGCTGCAGCTTGAAAAGCGCTGATCCCCGGTATAACTTCAAAAGGAATATTTGCTTCTGCCAAAAGGTTCATTTGTTCGTGGATCGCGCTGTAGAGACTGGGATCGCCTGAATGAAGACGCACGACAGATTTTTGCGATCGCACCCGTTCTACCATAATTGGTAAAATTTCCTCTAAAGTTTTGTTTGCAGTGCGAACAATCTCAGCATCATCTCGGCAAAGCTGTAGTATCTCGGACGGGACTAAAGAATCAGCAAATAAAATTACATCAGCAGATGCAAGCAATTTTTGTGCTTTAACCGTAAGTAATTCAGGATCTCCGGGACCCGCACCGATAATATATACTGCTGGTTCTACGGGCATAAGTTTTTTGTCATTGCCTAAAAGAATAGTGAATTCACGCATAAACAAGCACGCCATAAAGCATCTTCAAAAAATCTTGGCATTTTTCCGTAGCTTTCCGGATGTACCCTCTTAGCTTAGAAGAATGTATTGGTAGATGCACCCTGGTTAAGCCCTAGAGAACACTCTGGGGCATTTTTTATTTTAGGGATTGGCGATTGGTCACTGGTCACTGGTCACTGGTCACTGGTCACTGGTCACTGGTCACTGGTCACTGACATCTGGTAGACGCCGTTTAGCTATATAAAGCCAAGCTAAGCCAGCAAGCCCGAAAATAATTCCAAGTAGACTGACGATTTGTGCTATTCGCAAGGGTCCGAACATTAAACTATCAGTCCGAAGACCTTCTATCCAAAGACGCCCCAAGCTATATCCTGCTAAATAAACCAAAGATAGCGTACCGATTTTTAGAGGAGGTTTGCCTGATAAACTCCGAAAAAACAACGTTATCAGTAAAGCGAATACGGCTAAATCCCATAAAGATTCATATAAGAAAGTAGGATGAAAGTATTTAAATTCGGCTAGTTCTGGAGGACGGCGCTCTGGTGGAATGTAGAGTTTCCAAGGTAAATTAGTAGGATCGCCAAAAGCCTCTGAGTTAAAGAAATTTCCCCAGCGTCCAATTGCTTGACCAAGAATCAATGAAGGAGCAACTAAATCTGCTAGTTGCCAAAAAGAAACTCGCTTGAGTTTGGCAAAGATTAATGCTGCTATAACGCCACCAATGATTGCTCCATGAATGGCAATACCCCCTTGCCAAATGGCAATAATGCGTTCTGGATGTTGGGCGTACTCCGACCACTCGAACAAGACGTAGTATAATCTTGCTGTAGGAATAGCCCCAAGTACCAACCAGATTGATAAATCACTGAGTAAGTCAGGGTTTACATCGCGGCGCTTTGCGAGGTACTGAGAAAGGCTAACGCCAATCAAAACGGCTGAGGCAATCAGAAAGCCATACCAACGGATAACCAATGGTCCTATCTTCACTAGAATGGGTCCTGGTGAAGTAAATTGAAATGCCAAGGGTAAAGCGAAAAAGTCCGGTATCATACAAAAGTACATAAAAGGCAAGAGAATAAAAGTGTGGGTTGAAAAGTGCGTTTATTGAACCCCTCAAAACAGAAATGCTTTTTGATTTTATAGTTAATTGAAAATACAAGCATAGAAAACTGCTGGGCAACCTACAGCGTAGATTTTAAGTTGCTACGGGTTCCTTGACCTACATAAGCAATTAAAAATTCAAAATTCAAAATATGTCAGATATAATCACCTCATCAACGTTGAGGCAGCTGTCATCGTGATTGCCATCTATCCCGGAAGCTTCGACCCTGTGACTCTAGGACACCTTGACATTATCCAACGCGGTTGTCGGTTGTTTGAACGGGTTGTTGTAGCTGTATTGCGGAATCCCAACAAAACGCCTTTATTCACCGTCCAAAAACGCTTGGAACAGATTCGTCTTGCAACACAACATTTAACTAACGTCGAAGTAGATGCTTTTGATGGTCTTACCGTCAAATATGCCCAAATGCGGGAAGCGCAAGTCCTGCTTCGGGGTTTACGAGCCATTTCCGATTTTGAGGTAGAGCTTCAAATGGCTCATACTAATAAAACTCTATCTCATCAAATAGAGACAGTTTTTCTAGCAACATCCAACGAGTATAGTTTTTTAAGTAGTAGTGTTGTAAAAGAGATTGCTAAGTTTGGCGGCTCTATAAATCATCTTGTTCCCTCGCACGTTGCTCTTGATATTTACCAATGCTACGCCCAAAACAATCAGATATCGAACCAGATCGTAATGGAAGCGATCCCCTCTCTGAAGAGTATCCCAATGGAATCTCCTACAGCGGAGACGCTACGCCAACAGGAAACGTAGATCTTCAGCAGGAATTTAACCGCCTTGAGGAAATGATTCTTGCAGGTTTCAATATTCCCCTGACGCGATTCACGTTGGTGGATGAAGACAAGTTGCTCGATCGAGTGGATTTCATTAGGCTTTCTTTGCCTGAAGCTTTTCAAGAAGCAGCTGGAGTCCTCCAAGAAAAGGAAGAAATCCTCCTACAGGCAGAAGAATACGGACAACAAATTGTTGATGCTGCTCAAGCCAAAAGAGCGCAAATTTTGGATGAGAGTGACATCTTGAGGCAAGCAGAACGAGAAGCTCAACAACTGCGGCAACAAGTGCAACAAGAGTGTGAGGCGATGATGCAAGAGACGCTTGAGGAAATCGATCGCAAACGACGTGTTTGTCAGCAAGAAATTGAGGAAATGCGACGGGCTGCAGTTGCAGAAGCTGAAGCGATCGAACAAGGCGCTGATGAGTACGCTGATAACGTTCTGGAAAATATCGAGCAGCAACTTCAAGAAATGTTACGAATTCTTCGCAACGGACGACAACAACTTTACCCAGACAACTCAAAAGGGCGCAATTCTCTCCCTCCTAAAAAGAAATAGTGCTGTTGGGATATGCTATGTCACCAAGATGAATCGACAAATTACTAGTGTGGTAATTGCTGTACCTTCAAGTATAAAAAATTTTGAAGATTTTGAAATTTATTCTTGAGAAACTAAAAAAATAAATTATTTCTTCTTATGGAATAGGCGGCTCTGCCCGTTCCACATTCTACCTATAATGAGAGTGACGGATGACAGGAGAGGCTTATGTTTGGATTGGGATGGCCAGAAATCGCAATTATTGGTTTGGTGGCTATTGTCATTTTCGGACCGAAAAAAATTCCAGAGTTGGGAAGCGCACTAGGAAAAACTCTTCGAGGCTTTAAGGAAGAACTGAACAAACCGAGTGAAGATAACGATCGCCCTGAAGAAAAACAGTAGTCAATTGTCATTGGTCATTAGTCATTAGTCATTAGTGAAAACTATTTAACAAAGGACAAATGACACTTGACACTTGACAAATGACACTTGACTACAAACGTGTGTTAACTACCGAGGATTGTACGCCGATTTGAGAGTCAACAGTAGAAGAGTTGGTGTTTTGTTGAGCTATCTCCTCTTTCACAACTCCACGTGCTTTAATTAACCGGATAGCACGACTGACGCTTTCTGGTAGGATGACAACCAAACTGTTATCGGGAGCAGTATCAAGCGCCTTATTAATCGCTTCTGTTTCGCCCAGAATCACTTCGTATTTGGAATTGGGACTAGATTCTTTAATGCCTCGAACAATGAGATCGGCAGCCGAACCTCGTTGGCGTCCCCGCGTGTCATCATCTTCTTTAACAATGATGTAGTTGAAGATTTCTGCAGCAAGTTTGCCTAACATTACAAAATCCTCATCGCGTCGATCGCCGGGTCCTCCAACAACTCCAATGCGATCGCCACTAGTCCAGTTACGAACAAAAGCACCTAAAGCCTCGTAAGAAGCCGGGTTATGGGCATAATCTACCAAAGCGTGGTAATTCCCCAAATTGAATAAATTCATCCGTCCTGGTGTTTGACTAACCGAAGCGCGGAAAGAATTCAAGCCCGCACGAATTTGCTCTATGGAAACATTTTGCACGAATGCTGCCAGAGTTGCTGCTAGAGCATTGGCTATCATAAACGGCGCACGTCCGCCCATTGTCAGGGGTATATTTTCCGCCCGTTCAATTCGGTGCGTCCAATCACCTTTCAAAATAGAAATATAGCCATTTTCGTAAACTGCGGCAACACCTCCCTTTTGAATGTGCTTCTTAACCAACTCCGAATCCGGTTTCATGGTAAAGAAGGCAACATTAGCTTTCGTTCTCTCTGCCATTTCAGCGACTCGTGGGTCATCAGCATTGAGTACGCTGTAACCGTCGGGGTACACAGCTTCAGCAACTATACTCTTAAGATGCGCCAACTGGTCTAATGTATCGATGTCGCCTATTCCCAAGTGATCGGCAGCAACATTTAATACAATCCCCACATTAGCAGCTTCAAAAGCAATTCCAGATCTCAAAATACCGCCACGAGCTGTTTCTAGCACTGCCACTTCCACAGTAGGGTCGCTAAGAATCAGTTGAGCGCTTTGCGGTCCAGTGTTGTCACCTGCCTCTACTAAATAATCCCCAATATAAGTACCATCTGTAGTTGTATAACCAATGACTTTACCAGTTTGTTTAAAAATATGTGCTAACAAACGGGTGGTTGTGGTTTTGCCATTGGTACCCGTTACTGACAAAATAGGGATGCGGCTTGATTTGTCGTTCGGGAACAGCATATCCATAACTGCTCCTGCAACATTGCGGGGGATACCCTGACTTGGAGCAACGTGCATCCGGAAACCAGGTGCGGCGTTAACTTCCACAATCACGCCATCCACTTCTCGCAAGGGGCGGCTAATATCTTGTGTAACAATATCTATTCCCGCAACATCCAAACCGATAATCTTCACAATCCTTTGTGCCAACCAGACGTTTTCTGGATGGATTTCGTCGGTACGGTCTACAGCGATTCCCCCTGTACTTAAGTTTGCTGTTGCCTTTAAGTAGCATACTTCACTTTTAGGCAATACAGTGTTTAAGGTATAACCTTGTTTTTCCAGTAACTGATAGCTGGTACGGTCGAGTTCAATTTTGGTGAGGACGTTATCATGACCATCACCGCGATTTGGGTCTTTGTTCGTTTCCTCAATCAATTCAAAAATAGTCGCTCTGCCATCACCAACGACATGAGCAGGAACTCGTTCGGCAACGGCGACGACTTTGCCGTTAACTACTAAGACGCGATGATCCCGTCCAACGTAATATCGTTCGACGATAATCGAGCGGGAAATTTGTCTAGCAGAATCATATGCGGCTTCTGCTTCTTCCCAAGAAGTAATGTTAATACTGATACCGCGCCCGTGGTTGCCATCTAAGGGTTTGATGACAATGGGATAGCCGCCAACATATTGTATGGCTTCTTCTAAATCGTCTAAGAAATTAATGACAGTACCGCGAGGTACGGGAACTCCTGAATTACCCAGAATACGTTTGGTTGCTTCTTTATCACAAGCCAGTTCGACTCCGAGTATGCCAGTGTTATCTGTCATTGTTGCCTGCATCCGCTTTTGATGCACGCCGTAGCCCAGCTGAATCAAAAAGCGTGCGCCAAGCTGCATCCAAGGAATACCTCTTTTTTCCGCTTCTTGAATCAGCGCTTCTGTAGAGGGTCCGAGGGCTGCATCGCGCCATAAGTCTTTCAGGTCTTGTACATCTTGCTCTAATTCAGCTTTTGGATAACGACCCCTATCGACAATGCTTTGGCACAGCCGTACTGCTGCTCTGCCTGCATAGCGTCCTGCTTCCTCATTTAGATACTCGAACACCACCTGGTAAACTCCGGGTGCGGATGTCGTTTCACGAGTCCGCCCAAACCCCGTGTTCATTCCAGCCAAATCTTGCAGTTCTAGGGCTACGTGTTCTACAACATGACCCATCATAGTGCCTTCTCGCACGCGCATTAAGAAACCACCACGACAGCCCGGAGAACAGAAGTGACCTTCCAGACTTGGCAAAGCCTCAACTAATCCTTCGTAAAAGCCAGGAATTTCGTTTGTTGGCGTCTCGGCAAGGTTTTCTAAATCGAGGCGCATGACAATTAACTTGTGGCGTCGAATGCTCCAATAGTTGGGGCCGCGTAAGGTCTGGATCTTGAGGATTCTCATGGGAAATAGGTAGATGGAGATTCGGAACCAAATTACTAGTTTCTTACTGGAATTGACCGCTTAACTGTTCGTGGTGAACAGTTTTTTCTACTTAGATCGTATTATCTCCAATTTTCTGGTTAAAAATTGACAAGGAGCGGTCAACCCAGTGTAACCCCAGCTACTGTTTTCCGTCAGCTGGAGATGCGGTAAACCGCAGGTAAAACGGTACGCTGGTAAAGGTGATAGCGATCGCCATGACTGAGAAGGTGCAGCCGAAGATTGTGTAAATTTAACGGATCGGTTGCTCCAATATGAGGTTCGTTCGTGTGAGTGACTTCGGTTGGGTCAACAACTGTCACGCTTCCTTTACCCAAAACTTGCAACCAACCATCTCGTTCAAACATGGCACAGGTGTCTTCATCGATACCAATGCCCAGGCGATCGGGATGAGATGCGACAGCGCTCATCAGACGTACCATGCGATTGCGATTGTGGAAGTGTTGATCCACAATCACTTCTGGGATAAAACCCAAGCCAGTGGCCATATCAACAAGAGAACGATTTGGGGATTCGCCGCTACCACCTCCTGCTATCATATGATGACCCATTACAGCCGCCCCCGCACTAGTGCCTGCTAAGGTGAGCTGTCCGGATCTGACTCGCTGTCGGATAATATCCATCACTGGCGTATCTGCTAACACACCACAGAGACGCAATTGGTCTCCTCCCGTCAAAAATACCCCAGAGCAGGCTTCCAAAGATGCTTGGATGTAGGGGTCTTCACACTGATCCCTTTCTCGAATGTCCAAAATTTCGACCTTCTGAGCACCCATTTCTTCAAAAATTCGGATATACCTGCCACCAATAATGCTCGGCTCGCGAGAGGCCGAGGGAATAATTGTAATATAGGCGTTACTAGCGCCAGAGCGATTGACAAAAGTCCGCAAAATTTCACGTCCATGAACTTTGTCTTCTGCGCCTCCTATAACCAGAACGGCGGTTTTTGTTGCTTGGGGTGTCCTCATTTCCAGCGGTTTAGCTTTAAGTTGCGGCATTGTGTTTCTCCTGTCAACAACTTCAGGTGAATAAAACAAGGTCGTTCGCCTTTATGATTTTGCGCCTCGCCTCCTAAAGAGGACAGTGCTTTATGCACAACATGACTCAGTTTTATAGTGTCTTAGCCATTCCGAAGAAGTCAGCACCTGATTTTTCACCTGATGAGTGTTGGCGTATGAAAGTGGGAGAGTGTAGGGGATAATAAGTGATTTAAGCACCACCTGTACCCCATTCGCCTGAATTTGAAGCCATTGAATTTGGTTATGAAAAAAAACAACCGCTTTCTCGACCCCCACATTCCCGTTCCAGCACCCCTCTACACCCCTAATAAAGGGGGAAAAGTAGGTCACGAGACACTTTTTTCTGAGACTGGCTTGATGCATCCTGGAAGTTGTTAACTCGGTTAGTTAAATAATTTAAATGTAGATGTGACAATATTTAAACATAAATTAAGTAGTTAGAAAAACTTGTATTGCCACGGAAACTGTGAGTTTTCCCGTACTTTTAGATACTCTTGATGTGACTTGTATGTGTAATACAAAACATCAACTTCTATGTAGTACAGATATCCCAACTTTAGAATAGTGTCCTCCAATACGAAATACTGTGCGCTTTGATATAGTTACGCTATTTCCTGACTGTTTTACTTCTGTTCTCACCTCCGGGTTGATCGGCAAAGCCCTCGCAAAACAGATTGCCCAAGTCAATCTAATTAACCCAAGAGACTTTACCACCGATAAACACCGGAAAGTCGATGATGAACCCTACGGTGGCGGTGTTGGAATGCTGATGAAACCAGAACCCATCTTTACCGCCGTAGAATCGTTACCGACTTTACCCAAACGAGAAGTTATTTTGATGAGTCCTCAAGGTCAAACCATCGATCAACCCCTGTTGCGAGAACTCGCAACCGACTACAACCAGTTGGTCATCATCTGCGGGCATTATGAAGGAGTTGATGAGCGAGTCCTGCATCTGGTTGACCGTGAAGTGTCCTTAGGCGATTTTATTCTTACAGGCGGCGAACTGCCAGCAATGGTTTTAATTAACGGTGTCATACGTCTGATACCTGGAACCGTTGGCAAAGCAGAATCTCTCAAAGTAGAGAGTTTTGAAGAGGGTTTATTGGACTATCCTCAGTATACTCGCCCCGCCTCCTTTCGCGGATGGAAAGTCCCCGAAGTCCTTCTCTCAGGCAATCACGCCGCCATTGCTAAGTGGCGGTACGAACAACAAATTTCTAGAACCCGTCAGCGCCGTCCCGATTTGTTTAAGAATTGGGAAGAAAAGAACAGTGACCAGTGACCAGTGACCAGTAACCAGTGACCAGTGACCAATGACCAATGACAAATCCTCAATCCCAATCCCTAACTATGAACATTCGTATTGGTAATGGTTACGACATTCACCGATTGGTGAGCGATCGCCCCCTCATTTTGGGCGGAGTTAATATTCCCCATACCCTAGGTTTGTTAGGACACAGTGATGCTGATGTTTTAACACACGCGATTATGGACGCCATGCTAGGGGCGCTTTCTTTAGGGGATATTGGGCATTATTTTCCGCCCACCGATCGCCAATGGGCGGGAGCAGATAGTTTGGTGCTATTGAGTCAAGTCAATCAACTGATTTGCGATCGCGGTTGGCTTGTCAGCAACATTGATTCAGTCGTCGTAGCAGAACGCCCAAAATTGAAACCACATATTGAAACAATACGCTCAAAAATAGCCAGTGTTTTACAAATCGAACCCGATCGAGTTGGCGTCAAAGCAACAACCAATGAAAAATTAGGTCCGGTAGGGAGAGAAGAAGGGATTTGTGCTTACGCTGTCGTTTTACTAACAAGGGGTTAGGGGTTCCCTCATCCCTCATTCCTTATCTCTCATCCCTCGTTCCCAGGCTCCGCCTGGGAATGCCTTACTAGAGGCTCCGCCTCCCGTCTTAACAAATTGTAATAAAAGAGTACGTTACACTGAAGAAGTCCACAATGCTAATTGAAAACACGAATTAAATAGGATACAAATTAATGATTAATAGTAGTAAATAAGCTATAACTTGGTGGGAATTAAGAGCTATACAAGATACAAATGTTGAAGATATAGAGCATCCCGATTTAATCGTCTTAGACAAAGACGAACAAGTTGTTCTCATAGGTGATATAAAAGGTTTTCCATTTGACTCAAATAAAAGTAAAACTCGCGAAAAGGCGGAATTACTCAATGGAAACTATAAATATAGAAGATGTAGACCATCCTGATTTCGTTGCCTTAGACAAAGATGAGCAAGTTGTTCTCGTTGGAGAAGTCAAAGGTTTTCCATTCAACTTTAAAGAAAAAAAAGTACAGGAGTATGCTATTGGACGGCTAATTAATTACTTGCAAGCTGCTAAAATTTTGATTCCCTTTGCCATGCTTGTTGACGTGGAAAATATTATAATTTTTAAGTGGGATGGTAAAAATTTTATAGAATCAAATATTTGCCTTAATACAGCTGAAGTGTTAAATCATTACGAACCAGAATTCAGTAAAAAATAGATATTTACTCTTTACCTAACAACTTTGATAGAAGCCTAGTTACGCGATTTAGCTTATCATTGGAAATCACAAATACCTCCAGCCTCAAAAGAAATGGCAGAAGTTGGTTTGTTACAGCTAATAGAAGATGGAACTACCCAGGCTTATTAGGATTAATAGTGATAGTGTATGTTGAAACGAATTTTTTGATGAGTATAATATTAATTTACAACACTAATTAACTATAGCAATCCTACTTGAGTTACAAACACACAGTATGTTTATACTATAAAAGGTGTGTGAGGTAATACAATGAA
>NZ_BAACAP010000142.1:0-34517 GCF_045865695.1 Scytonema hankhaensis NUACC26 | reverse complement strand
GGTCAACTCCAAGCATCTACGAAACTGGTTTACCAACTGTTGCTACTGTACTTCATAAACTTGCAATCTGCTGTATCTGTCAATAGCTTTGTAAAGGTAAAAATTCTCCTTTGCTTGCACTACACCTGTCTCGTCATCGTCCGCCTCCTGTGAGAAGGTTTCATTAGCATCATCCGCATCTAACTCGCTCAAAATGCTGTAGTCTTCTTCGCATAATTCCAGATTGAAGGCGCTAAAGCAAAGTTTAAGAGTTTTTTGATCCACATTTGTATTCAAAGACCACAATCTACTCAATGTTTTATTGGAAACTTTCACGCGATCGCTTAACTCATCTAAGGTAAAGCGCTCTCCGTTGTTCTGTGCCATCTCCATAACCAAAATTGCTGCTTGCAACCGTTTTAAACCTGTAGAAGTCAGCAAAACACCCCGTCTTCGTCTAACTTTAGATTGTTTCATGTTGCTAGTATACTGTTGTTTGCTTTTATTTATCTTAATTGTCTTAACTGCTTTTATCGTATTTTTTTTTATACCAAAAAATTTTGGAAAACTTTCTGGCTTTTTCCAAATAGGCTACTTTTCCGGTTTTATGTAGGAAAAGTAGGAAAAGTACGTTTATGTAAAGCTTTTTGGGAATGACAGCAATTTTAATTTGCGATCTGAGATTCCTATTTGATTTTTGAAATACACGTAGGGTGGGCAATGTCCTCCACCATATAAAGCTTTTGTGCGGTATAGCCCTACCTACAGTACTGAGACTTTTTCACAAATCATTTAGGATTGGTATAGTAGGTTTATGCTTGTTACTTTATAACTTAGCTTAGCGATAAATACGACTGGCTTTATATGAGTCACAATTAGTTGTTAAGTATTAGTTATAGTAATCCTATTTGATTTATAAAATGTAGTAGGGTGAGTAATACCAATTCTTTTTAAAAGTCATATAGCCATAGATTTATTTTTATTTTGTTTACTCGTATAAATTTAATGTATTTTAGTACTAAGTAGAGAACCGCCACTCAGTACATTGTCATCGGAAGGATCTATTAACTAACACCACACCTTGGTCTAGAGTGAGGGAATGTTGAAGCGTCAGTCCTGTTCGTAAAATTCTCATAACAAGTATAAATACTTAAAACTTGGCAAATCGCGAAAAATTTGTAAAACTCGTATGGGTTATGGCAGAATTCTCGCGTAAATAGGGAAAAGAGCTTAAATAAAGCTGGAAGAAAACCTTATGCCTCAAAAAAGTATCATTGCAAACTTTCAGGGGGAAACCATCGGTCAATTAGCTGTTGGCAATTACGTTATTGATATTGGTTCGAGCCACGGTGCTATGGCAAATATAGCAACTGATGAAGAACGACCAACAACGCTCTCGCGCCCCGCACCAGTTTTGGTATCTGAAGGTTCTGTCGATCGCCTACTGGGTTGTCAAGAATTGGTAACAGAAGCGATCGCAGCCCTTGGAGTTGGTCAATCAGTGGAACTATACGGTTGTGCTGGTTTTGGGAAAACGACTCTTTTGAGTTGCTTAGCACATGACATACAATCCATGTCTCTTTTCACAGATGGTGTTATTAACCTGTCACTTACTCACCCATACGTAAGCGATCTGCTACAGGTTATTTGGGAAAAATACTATCAAAACAGTATTCCTTACAAACCAACTTATCGCGAAATCAAAGCACAAATTCAGCACAAAAAAGCTCTGGTAGTTTTAGATGATGATGATGAACTTATCCAAGAAGAGTTACAGGAGTTAATAAATTTTAAGAGCAATTTAACATTCCTAATAGCTTCCTCAAGAAAACGCCTCTATATAAAGGGACGTTCTCTCCCCCTCTCTGGTTTGTCACTTATTGATTCTATTTCATTAGTAGAAAAAGAACTGGGACGTTCCCTAACAAGGGAAGAATTTCCGGCTGCAAAATCGCTTTGTACTCTCCTAAAGGGACATCCCGTACACATACAGATAGCAGTGGCGAATATAGTAGAGGAAGGGCGATCGCTAGCTGAAATAGTGAGCCAACTACCATCGACTGAGCCTGTTCCTTATTTAATTCAACAAACTGTAGCAACACTATCAAAACCCTATAAGACCATCTTAGAATTATTACTAGTGATGGGAAGAGTTGGGTTAAAGAAAGAGCAAATTAGCGCGATCGCTCAAATCCATAACGCTGACCAGCTACTAGAAACACTCCAGCGGAGAAATCTCGTACAATTGCAGAATTCTCAGTACAAAATAACTCAGGCGATCGCAGAAGTTTTACCGTCACAGTGGAGACTAACAGAAATATTAGAAAATGCTATAGTATATTTTGTAAAATTTGCCGAACAATATCAGAAACAACCTAATTATTTATTAGTAGAAATTGATGCAACTGTACAGATTTTAGAAGTGGCAGTAAGAAACAGTCGGTGGCAAGATATACTAACTTTGGTTAAAGCAATAGAAAGTTCGCTAGCTTTAAGTAGGCGATGGAGTTTGTGGGAGCAAGTCCTACAGAGAGGACTACAAGCATCTCAAGCGGAACAATCTCGCGCTGATGAAGCTTGGGCTTTACATCAATTAGGAGTTCGCGCTCTGTGTTTAGAAGAAAACAGTACGGCTCATAAGTATTTAACAAAAGCAGTACGATTACGGGAATCATTAGGTGACACTACAGGAGTGACACTCACCAACCACAATTTGAATTGGCTAAAAAACTCTTCATTTCCATCATCTCCAAACGAAAACCAACAGATAGACGTACCCGATGCAGCAGAAACAAACGAGCAAACCAAACTGCAACCACCCCCACCGCAATTAGTCACGCGACTGAATCTTGTTTCCGACAATTCGTCACCCTCGAATAACCGTTTATACCAAAATACTTCTTTGCTTTCGCCAAGCCGGGTAGTCACTGTTGGAATTTTAGCGTCAGTAGGATTTTTGGCTTGGTCTAATTGGCATCGTTTTACACCTCCCCCACCGCAAAAGACAGAACCGACAACAACAATAACTCCGTCATCTGCTCCCAAATCTGAACCGAGTACGACTAAAACTCCTTTACCAAAAGCTGTCGAGTCCGTTCCTAGAACTAATACACAGTTAACCTTTCCCGAACATAAACCAGTTATAAATCCACCACTGACACCAAAATTTGACCAACAACCATCAACAATTATCAAACGTCAGACACCACAAATTGATACACCACCCGTACCAAGAAGGAAATCCATCCCCGAACCAGCCGTTTCAGCAACCCAACAACCACCAACCACACCGACCTCAACACCTACAGAAGAACCGACGCCTACACCAACGTTTTCGCCGTCACCATCAGTTGAATCTAATCCTCCAATAGAAGAACCAACACCTACACCAACTTTCACTCCAGTCCTGACACCCAATGTAGCACCGACAACATCATCCGTAGATACAGTTCCTTCCCCTGCTGTCACAGTGACGCCCCTGGAAAATCCAATGAGCAGTAATTAGGGACAGGGATTAGAAGCCAATCAGCCACCTCTCCCCATGAAAGAGAGGTCAAGGCTTTCTCACCAATTCGTATTTATCGTTCATATTATATAAGTAATCGAGATATATTGTTAACATTAGTAAAAAAGCTGAAAAAATTGGGGATAGTAACTGCTATGGGTCGCGTGGGCGTCTTGCTTCTTAATCTTGGTGGTCCAGATAAATTAGAGGATGTTGGGCCATTTCTCTATAATCTGTTTTCAGATCCAGAAATTATTCGCCTGCCATTCCCCTGGTTGCAAAAACCTCTAGCTTGGTTCATTGCCTCACGACGCACTCAAAAATCTCAAGAGAACTACAAGCAGATTGGAGGCGGTTCGCCATTACGGCGCATTACTGAAGCGCAAGGGGACGCCTTAAAAGAACAATTGTCCTCCCAAGGACAAGAAGCTAATATTTATGTTGGTATGCGTTACTGGCATCCTTACACAGAAGAAGCGATCGCCAAAATTACCCAAGACAAAATAGAACACCTTGTTATCCTACCTCTATATCCCCAGTTTTCCATTAGTACGAGTGGTTCGAGTTTCCGACTTCTAGAAAAACTTTGGCAAGAAGATCCAAAGCTGCAACAGATAGATTACACCGTTATTCCCTCTTGGTACAAACAACCGGGTTATCTCCAAGCAATGGCAGATCTGATAGCCCAAGAACTAGACCAACTTCCCAATCCTGACGAAGTTCATATCTTTTTTAGCGCTCATGGCGTTCCCAAAAGCTACGTTGAAGAAGCAGGCGATCCCTATCAGCAAGAAATTGAGGAATGCACCCGCCTGATTATGCAAACCCTCAACCGACCAAATCCCCATATTTTGGCTTACCAAAGTCGCGTCGGTCCGGTAGAATGGCTTCAACCATATACGGAAGACGCCATACAAGAACTAGGAGCAAAAGGTGTAAAAGATTTAGTTGTTGTACCCATCAGTTTTGTTTCAGAACACATTGAAACACTACAGGAAATTGATATCGAGTACCGAGAACTTGCAGAAGAAGCAGGAATTCACAACTTCCGCCGAGTATCAGCGCTTAACACCCATCCCGTGTTTGTGAAAGCACTAGCTGACTTAGTAATTGATGCATTAAAAGCCCCCAGCTTTAAGCTTTCGCAAGCCGCTCAAATGAAGAAGAAAGTAAGAATCTATCCACCAGAACGTTGGGAATGGGGAATGACCACCAGTGCAGAAGTTTGGAATGGTCGTATTGCTATGCTTGGCTTCATTGCGTTGATTATTGAGTTAATTACAGGTCACGGTCTGCTACATATGATTGGGTTGTTGTAGTGGTTAGTTGTCCGTCGTCATTTGTCATTTGATTAATCCTAATGACCAATGACTAATGACTAATGACTAATGACCAATGACTAATAACCAATGACCAATAATAAAAAAGCGCCCCAGAGATGGGGCGTTTGCGAGTCATCGCATTTAATTAAGCACTCATAACAGTAGACCAAAATTTAAATCTTGATAAGCTTATACCAATTGAAAAAAAGAATGAGACTGATTTTTGAGTGAAATTAAGTCCAAGCAAGACTTTATCAATCCAAAATCCAAAATCCACTCATGGTATTAGCCTTCAATCGCAGGAGCTTGTAAAGCTACAGGAGCAACATCATGGGAAGCCAAATCAAGGGGGAAGTTGTGAGCGTTGCGTTCGTGCATCACTTCCATACCTAAGTTGGCGCGGTTCAAGATGTCCGCCCAAGTACTAATTACACGACCTTGAGAATCAATTACAGACTGGTTGAAATTGAAACCATTGAGGTTAAATGCCATCGTGCTGATACCTAGAGCAGTAAACCAGATACCAATTACGGGCAAAGCACCCAAGAAGAAGTGCAAACCTCGGCTGTTTCTCCAAGAAACGTATTGGAATATCAAGCGCCCGTAGTAAGCATGAACTGCCATAATATTGTAAGTTTCATGCTCTTGACCAAACTTGTAACCGTTGTTGGCAGATTCAGTCTCAGTTGTTTCCCGGATGGGTAGAGATAGTATAGTGAATATGTCTGCTTTTACACTACAACCCGTCTTAATAGAGTGTGTCACTAATCGTCTCATTCAATATGTTATTAAAGAAATTCGTGAGTGGGAAATTAGAAGTCGATATTCTATACATCTCTTGAAAACTCATGCTCTTGTTAAAGCCAATACTAAAGATTATTTAAAAGACATCCAAATTCAGTTAATTCTTAATCCTATTATTCAAAAGTTATTATCTATATTTGGCAGTAAAGAGAGAATTGAAGAACAGTTAATGTCAATGGTTTTTGCGTTACGTGGTAAAAAGCCAATAGAGACAGGTTATGTATGCGGAAATATTGTCAATATCTTTCGTCAATTAAAGGTAGATTTTGACAAACGCTGCCGCAGATGATGAGTTCATTCCGTAAGTGGACATGAACTTCACCATACCGACTAAACTGCTATAGGCAGGCTCAACTTTTTTGTGATAAATACCGTGCTTTTGGCAGGCATTATCTAATGCATCGTTCCATTGAGAATAAGCAAAAGAAGACAGCATTCTTGCGTACTTCTTGCCTTTTTCTCGTAACTGTGCTTTCTTGCCAGAGAAGTCTAATCTTTCCGAAGCTATGGGAAGGTTGTAGTGTTTAGCCTTAAGAGCGATAAAGGTGGCAGCATCACTAAGAATTGCTTCTCGCTGATTGGAACTCAAAGAATGAAGGTCAATTTTGTCATCACCAAATTCTAGTAAATTACCTTGGGCGTCACATACTGCCCACCCAACGGAATCCGCATTTAAATCAATTCCAACATAACCAGAAAGGTACTCTGAGGTAATTTCTGGCTGGTTAATATCTGTCGTTGCCGCAACATACCAGCAATCATTTTTCCAAAAAAAACGAAGTGTGACAGCGCTGTATCCTACCTCCCACTTTCCGGTTTCATTTTTGGTCTTTACCTGATAACAGCGTGGGGAGATTGCCTCAATTAACTCGTGCGAACCGTGCTGAAAATTCAGTCCATCAATCCGAATATATTGACCGCCTAATCTTTCTTCTAAAGCGTAAGGAGTGCGGAGAGAAAGAAGAAATTTATCAGTGCTTTCCACATAGTCAAACTGTGCTGATTGATTGCCAGAAGACTCGTCCTTGCTACCAACAAGCAGAAAACCATTTGCGTCAGGCAAGACGTAATTAGGCGCTTTTGTAGTCAGATATTTAATTTGATTTTCTAATAGATTTAGTCTCCGTTTCTTTTGGTGTAAGCCAAACTTAGTGTCTTGGAGTTGTGTTGTTTGGCGCTCCTTTGCCCCAAGAGATCAAACCTTTTTGATTTTTATCTTTATAGCTGAAAAACCTTTCTTGGAGCGTGAGTATTTTTCTTTATTCTCCTGTTTAGCAAAGTCTTTAATCTGTTTTTCACGCTTTCTGATATCAGATTTAATTGATTGAATCTGACCTTCTAAAACTTTGATGTGGTTAGCTCTGTTCTTGTCAATGTTGGATACAATTCCTTGTACCTCGGTGTAGATAGAGCTAGCCCACCGTTTATTGACATTGAACTTAGCTTGTAATTCCTTATTGCATTCAAGCTTACTTTTCCCCTTAAGAATTAACTCTCTTGCGTAGTGACGAGCCGAGTCAACTAAATTAGAAAGAGCAAACAACTCACCCCAATGCCAGAATTCTATTTGAGCTGTATAAGTTTTAGTTGACTCTGCCACGTCTATCACCTCCCGTGTCATGTTCGATATATAATAATTATTATAAGTCTAACCGTTTTGACTGTCAACTATTAATTAAGGGAAATCAAAAAAATGCCTACACCTGAATGGAGACAAAGAAACGCGCACAAAAGCAGGCAGTATGCGGCAAAGTACAAAGAAAACAATACGGTTGCTACTGTCGTTCTTAAGCCTTGGGTTATCGAAGAAATAAACAAAATCAAAGACCCATCCGAGCCAATTGGCGGATGGGTTAGGAAACAGATCGAAGCTTGGGCAGAAAATCAAAGACTTAATGCGGAGTAAACTGGAGTAAGTTATATATCTCGGCAAAATATTAGATTTGCAAAGATATGCCCATATATTAGCGAGCAGCAGCCCGCCCCACCCCAGTTTTCAAGACTGGTTACCAACCATTTAGCGGCATCTTCCCTGAAGGGGTGTCTGACGGGACTTGAACCCGTTATGACTGGTTTCACAAACCAGCGCCGCGACCACTTTGGCCTCAGACACCACAGTGGAGCCAAGGGGACTTGAACCCCTAACCTTCCGCTTGCAAGGCGGACGCTCTAACCAGTTGAGCTATGGTCCCATTTAGCAGCAGTTGTAAGAGTTGAATCTGCAACCACCTGATTACTAGTTAAGTGCTTTGCCACATCTACACCAGTATTTGGTAGCGGAGGTGGGAGTTGAACCCACTGAACCTCGGCTTATGAAACCGTTGAGCCTTAACCGTTGCTCTATCTCCGCGAGTACCCCTGACAGGATTTGAACCTGCAACAAACCCGGTTTAAGCGGGCTACGTCTTCCACAGAGTACAGGGGCAAATGGTCGGGATGGTAGGATTTGAACCTACGAGGCACAAGGGCATCCGTTTTACAGACGGCTTCCTTCAACCAGACTTGGATACCAACCCGTGAGGAGTCCAGAGCGAGAATTGAACTCGCACTTTTGGCGGTTTTGCAGACCAACGCCCTACCGTTAGGCGATCTGGACATTTTTGGAAGCCGTGACGAGAGTTGCACTCGCTTCTCTCTAGCTGAGAACTAGAGCGACTTGTCTAGTCGTCCACACGGCTACACGGGGATGACGAGATTTGAACTCGTGACTTCCTGTTCGACAGACAGGCACTCTTAACCAACTGAGCTACATCCCCAAATGTGGCAATTATTAACTTTTCAAGGTTCTTCAGTGTTAACGCTATGCCTTTTACAGAGGCTTTGTGCTTCACTACATAAATACTACAATATAATACAAAGCTGTCAAGGGCATACTACAAATTTTTTTTAGAAGTGAGAGGGCAGTGTTTGGTAATTGCTGTATTGCCCTCTCTGACGGAGTTTACGGGAGTGAATTACTCATTTTCAGTCAGCCGTTGTGCATTCCAAAATTGTTCGGCAAAGGTAACTGCTGGGTGAATTGGCGCTTTAGGCTTACTTTTTAGTACCATTCCCGCTTCATGGGGTAAGCGATCGCCTTTGTTCTGGTTACAACGTTCGCACGCTGTGACAACGTTGTTCCAAGTATGCTGTCCACCTTTGGAACGAGGAATCACGTGGTCTAGGGTTAAACGTTTTGTGCTGCCGCAGTATTGGCAGGTATTACTATCGCGTTTTAGTACTTCACGACGATTCACGGCAGGTACTTTCCAGTGCCGTTCGGGATTGCTAACCGTTAAGCGGATGTGTTCGGGTACTTGTAGTACGATACTAGGCGATCGCACTTCCCACTGCTTTGTAGTACCAAAATTCAAAGATTCTGCCTGACCCGTGACCAGAAGCACGATCGCTCGTTTAATATTGATGCGTGCTATTGGTAAGTAGTTTTTAGAGAACACTACCACGGAATTTTGTAGTATGTATGGCTGACTTGGTGGTTGAGCTTCCATAAGTGAATTCACTCCTAAAAAAATAACCCCTGCTTCTGATAAGTTATCCAGGAGCAGGGGTCAGGTAGTTGATACTTCTTGACTTATACTGGTGCTATAAAACACTTGTACCTCCTACTCTGGATGAATTGGTCTCGGTTCAGATATTCAGCGTTAGCAGAACTTTCTGAAAGGAGCGCTCCAAAAATGCCTACACTTGCCCTCTTTGCGCCCAATAATAGATATGTTCCCTCAAACGCAAATAGCGCAATTGCGTCTATCCAACCCTGGCTGGGTCGGCAATGCATCACGCTAGTAATGGTTGAAGAAAATTTGCTTATCATTGAACTGTGTAGTATTTGTAATGGAGATTTAATTTTAATAATACAACTGTAGTATATTCTTGTCTACTTTTTCAACAGAACAAATCCCGTACAGCAAAGTTATTTACCAGAGATATGGCAACAGCTTATACCGAACTTTTTGTGTGTAATTGTCGTAGCCCTCTAGTTCTTGCCGCAAAAATTGCTCCTCAAAGTGAATCCGTATAACCAGTATTGTCATTGGAACGATCTCTAACAGAGCCGCAGCATAAGATTCTAACCATAAAGATATACCAACCATTACTAGAACCGTACCTGCATACATGGGATGCCGCACAATGCTGTAAACTTCCGGATCAATTACCGTTTGTTGTCGCTCTGTCTGATGTTTTACCGCAGTTGCTGCAAAAGTATTTGCCTTAAAGGACAGGGAGATAATCCACCAACCAATGACAAACAGGAGCAATCCTAGCACCGAAGCGATCGCGCACAGGACTGCACCCACTGTGACAAACGCCCCTAGACCTGGCGCACCGAAATAACGGTATAAGCTATTCTGAACCGTCACATACAGCGCCCCTTCGTACTGCATTTTATCAGGTAGCTCTAAAGTGTGGGCGAACTCCAGTCCCATAAACAATGCCACAAGAATGAGTGTTAGCAAACGCCAGATTCTAAGAAACATTATGACCACTTTCTGAATTGTTTAGCGATCGCCATAATTCTTTATATGCAACTCCGAAATGCTGTGACTTCTGAGTGTAATTTAAATTATCCATTTTTTAAATATAGTCAACCAATTAATTAAGAGCGATTTCTACTATGAAAAAAATAATGAAATGTGTAGCAGCTACATTTGTAATGTTATCTACTGTTGCAGTCACTAACGGGAGTGGAACAAACGGGGCTAGTTTTGCACTGGAAAGAACTGTACAACAAGGAATAGGTCAAACCGCACCAACATCTCAAGATAGTTTTCAATTAGCTCAAACTTCTGTTGGTTCTTGTGTAGTATCGGTACAATCGGGTTCAAAACTTAACGTTCGCAAAACTCCTAACACTAGGGGTGTAACTGTCGGTTCGTTGCAAAATGGCACTCGCGTTGCTCTAGGAGTTACTGATGGTAGTGAAGGCAATAATTGGACAAGGATTATTGCCCCCGTTGAAGGGTATGTTACGAGGTCTTTCCTCAAAAATTGCCGCACTCGTTGATAAATTGAAGATGGAAGATGTAACTGAGTTACTAACAAGGAACTAACCATATTGAAGAAGGCAGTGGCGATGAAAAGATTTCACCCCTAAGCATAAAAAAGCTGAAGTAGGGTGGGTATGAGTAATGCCTACCGTTTGATGTTGGTGGGCAATGCCCACCCTACGCTCTATTTTCAAGTCATTCATGGGAAAATCCCACAACCAAACATGAAAATATCTCTTTCCTAGTTCTCAATCATCAATCCCCATTGCCCCTTATCCCCAGAGGGGGCCCCGAGTTCCCCAATCCCTAGTCCCTCTAAATCCCTAATCTTTGGTAAACTTCCTCCAAATGTCTGAGATGGTTTTGGGGATCGAAACAAGCTTCAATTTCTGTAGTTGATAGCTTTTGGGTGACGCGAGAGTCGTTGGCAATTAATTCGCGAAAATTACCTTCGGGCTTATTCCATGCAGTATGAGCGTTTTGTTGAACGATCGCATATGCTTCTTCTCGGCTCAATCCCTTATCTACCAAAGCGAGTAGAACCCTTTGGCTAAAGACAACTCCACCGTAACAGTTTAAATTCCGCTCCATGTTTTCGGGATAAACCAACAAGTTTTTAACCAAGTCGGTTATCTCGTAAAGCATAAAGTGTGTCAAAATGCAAGCGTCGGGTAAAATCACGCGCTCGACAGAACTGTGAGAAATATCTCTTTCGTGCCATAGTGCAACGTTTTCCAATGCTGCTCCAGCATGGCTGCGGACAATTCGAGCCATTCCTGTCAGTCGTTCCGAACGGATAGGGTTGCGTTTGTGGGGCATTGCTGAGGAACCTTTTTGCCCTTTGGAAAAGAATTCTTCAACTTCCAAAACATCTGTTCTTTGCAAATTGCGAATTTCTACCGAAAATCTTTCAATGGAAGCAGCGAGTAAAGCCAATTGTTGCACGAAATCGGCATGGCGATCGCGTGAAACCACTTGAGTTGAGGCTGTATCCGGTTGAAGCCCAAGTTTTTGACAAGCAATTGCTTCTACACGAGGTTCGATATTGGCGTAAGTTCCCACCGCACCAGAAATCTTACCCACTGCAATTGTTTGGCGGACATTTTTCAGACGTTCTTGGTGACGCAAAACTTCTGCTAACCAACCAGCTAACTTAAAACCAAAGGTGATGGGTTCGGCGTGAACGCCATGGGAACGTCCAATCATCACCGTATTTCGATGCTCTTTAGCTTTTTGACGAATAGCATCAATTAACTCTTCCAAATGTCGCAACAAAATGTCCAAACTTACAACTAACTGTACTGCTAAAGCCGTATCTAGTACATCGGAACTAGTCAATCCCAAGTGAATGTAGCGTCCTGCTTCACCTACATATTCATTGACATTTGTGAGAAAGGCAATCATATCGTGGCGAACTTCAGCTTCAATTTCCAGTACCCGCTTCGGGTCAAAATCTGCCTTTGCCTTGATTTGTTCTACTGCTTGAGTTGGGATATAACCTAACTCAGCTTGGGCTTCACAAACAGCAATTTCTACTTGCAACCAAGTTTTATATTTATAAGCTTCCGTCCAAAGATTGCCCATCTCAGGCAAGGTATAACGTTCAATCACGATCTGCCACAGAGTACATACAACTGTCATATTCTACAAATAACATCGACCGTCTTGAAGGTCTTCTTCTATCTGGATACAGACAGTCGCGAAAATAATTCTACTTCTTTTGATTGTGGGTTCACAAGCTGCCTTACGTCAAAATGAAACAGCAAAGCTTCTCCAGCATTTCTCTTCTCAATAAGAAACTCAGCCTCTAGCTTGAACTAGGGGCTTTTTCTTAACTCAATATACCTTTAATTATCCCCAATTGCGCGATCGATACAAACTTGCAACTGTTCCGCAAGCACCTTAACATGAGGTTTTCTAAGCATTGTGAGATGATTCCCAGGAATCTGATGAACTTCTACTCCTCCTAGAGCAAGCTGTCCCCACCCCAAGCTAGAATCTCGATTGGTAGTTCCTGACTGAACGCTAGATTTAAAAAGAGTAACTCGGTTTGGGTAGAGTTGCGGGACATAACTGATGGTTGCTTGACTGTTAGCACGGAAAACATTCATCATGGGGCGAATAGTTAACTCGCGCAAAATCTGAGACTTCGATTCTTGAGTTATGACATTGCTTAAACTCAACTCTTGTAAATGAAAAGGTGATAACAAATTATTTCTCATCCAATCTGCAATTTGGTTGAGATAAGGAACCCGATCTATAAACCTATCAACTTGATGAGAATTCACTATTAAATATAAGTAATCAAACAAAAAAGACCAGATATATCTTGCTACTGTAGAAAACAGAAAATTGACACTATCCCCAAGAGAAGGTTGAAGACTAGAAACAGGAGCTACAGTATCAAGCATAGCCAATAAAGCAACTTCATATCCTGCTTTATAAAGTTGTTGAGCCATTTCAAAAGCAACCAAACCTCCAAAAGACCATCCTCCTAAAAAATAAGGTCCTCTTGGCTGTAGGGTACGTATGGCTTCAATATAATAAGCTGCCATATCCTCAATGTGTTTGAATGGTACGCTTTCACCATCTAGCCCTAGTGGTTGCAATCCATAAAATGGTTGATTTTTTCCTAAATGATAAGCTACTTCATAGTAAGGAAAGATTGTACCAAAGATAGGATGAATACAGAAAAAAGGAGGATTTGAACCATTGGGCTGAATTGATACTAGAGGAGACCAATGTTGAGTATATTGTTCTCGAACTAAAAAATTTGCTAATTTTTCAATTGTAGGATGTAAGAATAGAAAAGATAAAGGTAATTCTCGTTTAAATTCTTGATGAATATCTTCCATTAAACGGATAGCTAAGAGAGAATTACCACCTAAATCAAAAAAGTTATCTTGAATTCCTAGAGATTGGAGGTTAAGCGTTTTAGCCCAGATTTTTGCTAATTTAGATTCAACTGGAGTGCGAGGAGGGACAAAAACTTTATTGGCTGAAATTCGATCCAGATTATCGAGTGCAGGTAGTGCGCTATGGTTTAATTTTCCATTAGGTGTTAGCGGTAAAGAATCTAAGATAACAAAAGCTGAAGGGAGCGTATATTCTGGTAATTTTTCTCTTAAAAAATCTTGAAGTTCAACAATTGTTGGTCTATATTTATCCTGGGGAACAAGATAAGCTACTAACCACTTATCTCCAGAAACATTCTCCTTAACAACAACCACTGCTTTTTGGACTGCATGATGTTGGGTCAGTACTGTTTCAATTTCTTGTAATTCGATACGGAAACCGCGAATCTTGACTTGATTATCTATCCGTCCCAAAAATTCAATATTTCCATCAGGTCGATATCGTGCTAAATCTCCTGTTTTGAAAATAGGGGTTAGGGGATAGAGGTTTTCATACTTGGTTGTTTGTGCTGGCTGAAAATTGCTGACAGGATTGGGAATAAAGCGTTCTGCAGTTAGATTGGGAAGATTGAGATAACCACGTGCTAGCCCTGCACCAGCTATACATAACTCTCCAGTAATGCCAATTGGTACGGGTTGTAAATGCTTGTCTAATATGTAGACTTGAGTGTTAGCAATGGGATGACCAATAGGTGGTTTTTCACTGGGAATGCTTATTTCCGCTATGGTAGACCAAACTGTTGCTTCTGTTGGTCCGTAAGCGTTAAATAACTGACGGTTACGTCTCCACCAACGCTTGACTATATCACTCGTACAAAGCTCACCCGCACAAATGATGGTTTGCAGTGCGGGAAGTTCTACTTTTGGTAGAACTGCTAAAATAGCAGGTGGAAGGGTGACATGAGTAATTGCTTGTTTTTGCAGTAGTTCGATTAAGGATTGTCCTGGTAAAAGGAATTCTTTGTTTGCCAAGTAAAGAGTTCCTCCAGTTCCTAATGCCATAACAATTTCAAAAACTGATGCATCAAAACTTAAAGATGCAAATTGTAAAATGCGATTTCCTGGTTGTAAGTTGAATGTTTCAATTTGTGCCTGTACTAAGTTGTATACTCCTCGATGCTCGATAAGAACTCCTTTTGGTTTTCCTGTTGAACCTGAAGTGTAAATAATATAAGCTAAGTTATTAGGTGTGACATTGCTAGTTGGGTTTTCTTGACTTTGTTGTGCAATTGTTTTCCAATCTTTATCGAGGTAGACTACAATAGGAATGTTATTTGTTAATTGGCGATCGCTTATTTCTGAAGTCGTTAATAAAACTGATATTCGAGCATCTTCTAGCATAAATTTGAGACGCTCTAAAGGATATGTAGGGTCTAGAGGTAAGTATGCACCGCCTGCTTTGAGTATGGCCAAGCTACCTGCGCTCGCTTCTATGGAACGTTCCAAGCACAAACCCACTATAACTTCTGGTACAACTCCTTTTTGTTGCAAGTAATGAGCTAGTTGATTGGCACGGCTATTCAGTTCGTGATAGGTTAATTCTTGTTGTTCAAAAACAATTGCGACTGCATTGGGTGTTTGTTTAACTTGTGTTTCAAATAATTGATGAAAGTATTGAAGATTTTTTGTTTCTGAACCGCACCCTGTAGCGGATGGACGCGGATGAAAAGCATTTATTATCTGCGTTCGTCTGCTACAGGGTGCGGTTCCAAAATTAACTAATAATTGACGCAATTCTGCTTCTGTAAGCAATGGCAAATCTGAGAGTTTTTGTTGGGGAGCGGTAACTATACTTTCTAATATGGTTTGAAAATGCCCTAGCATTCGCGTAATGGTGCTGTCATCAAATAAATCTGTACTGTAGATAATTTGTCCTTTCAAGTTTTCTAAGTCTTGCCAGAGATGAAATTCTAGATCGAGTTTTGCTGTTTTGCTGTCGAATTCTAAAAGTGAGAGTGTTAACCCTGGTAACTCTAGGATTTCAACTGGTGTGTTTTGCAAACTGAAAACAACTTGAAACAATGGATGGCGACTTAAATCTCTTTCGGGATGCAGTTCTTCTACCAATTTTTCAAAGGTACAATCTTGATGGGCATAGGCTTCTAAAGTTACCTCTCGCACTCTCCCTAGCAGTTCCTGAAATGTTGGGTTACCTGAAAAATCGGTTCGTAGTACCAAGTTATTTACGAAAAAACCAATCAATCCTTCTATTTCACTACGATTGCGATTGGCAATTGGCGAACCTACTACAATGTCTTCTTGTTGGGTGTAGCGATAAAGTAAGGTCTGAAATGCTGCTAGTAATGTCATGAACAAAGTTACACCTTCTCGGCGGGAGAGTTCTTCTAACGCTTCTCTCAAAGATTTTGGTATTTGGAGAAACTGTTGCGCCCCCTTGTAACTTGGAACTTTTGGTCTGTTTCTGTCAGTAGGAAGATTTAGTATGGAGATGCCATCTAACTGCTTTTTCCAGTAAGTTAATTGAGTTTGTAGAGGTGAGAGTCCGTTTGCACCTGGTTCTTGCAGCCATTTGCACTGCCATTCTGCAAAATCTGCATATTGAATGGGTAATTCTGGCAAAGGTGTAGAGATTTTCCATGGCAGATTACTACAGGCGGTTGCGTACAAGACACCCAGTTCTCGAACAAGTATCCCAATTGACCAACCATCGGCAACAATATGGTGAAGATTGAGTAACAACACGTGTTCTGTTTCATCGCATCTTAGTAATGCGATTCGCATGAGGGGTCCGGTGCTGAGATGGAAAGGGCGTTGTGCTTCTTCAGTTGCCAAATGTTTGGCTTGTGTTTCTCGTTCGGTAATGGAAAGATGGTGTAAATCTATAACGGAAAGCGGTATGGTTAATGAAGGTGCGATCGCTTGCATGAGTTGTCCTTCCACCATTAAAAATGTAGTGCGTAAAGTTTCGTGACGACGCACGATTTCGTTGAAGGCTTGTTCTAAAGCAGTTACATTCAGCGAACCTGTTAAGCGAAGTGCTGCTGAGACGTTGTAGAGAGGGTTTCCCGGTAGTAATTGGTCGAGAAACCACAGCCGTTGTTGGGCAAAGGATGTCGGAAAGATAAACACTTCTGTATCTTCAGCAGTTGAGGGAGGATTTTGAGAAAAAGATGGGTTCATAAGCTGCTGAATACTTACCCTTACTACTTAACTTAACAACTGTAATCCCTTAGATTGTAACTTCTTCTCAATGTGCTGCATTTCTTCAATGGATTCTCCACTTACAATCCCGTAGATTTCTGTGTAAATATTTCCGTATTTGACTTTCTCTAAGGCTGATAGGATGATAAAATCCTTGCGCTCTAGTTCTGACTTTAAAGTCGTAAGAATGGAGTCTAGTGTTCCACTCATGCGGTAATCGGAAGAATATTTAGCGACTTCTTTTCCCAATCCTAATAAGGTTTGGCGCTGCAAACACAGTGGGGTTGAGCCGTTGATTCGGAAGTTGGCATCGATCGCATAAAGCTGTCCGTCTTTATCTTCTAATACGTCAAACCCTATCATGCCAAAATAACCCTGCTCGCGAGCATACTTTCCAATTGCGGCTATCATGTCATAGAATTTGCTCGTATTTGTCTCGCGGTAGTTAATCAATCCCCCTAGATAGTTTCCCTCGGGAGTAACGAGTTGTCTTGTAGTTCCGACAACCAGGATTTTTCCTGTTTTACTGAGGTAGAATTGTACGCAGTGATTCTCTACCACGTTCTTAACAAATTCTGAGACAATAATTGTATCTAGCAGTTGAATATCGAGATATTTCCTCAGTTCTTCAAAGCAGTAGTTCAGATCGCTGGTGCTTCTAATAATATAAGTACCTTCTCCCGAAAGTCCGTGGGATGTTTTGATTAAGTAGGGAAATTGTTCTGGTAGCTTAATGTCCTCTATGTTAACATCATGTAGATTGTAGCTTTCGTATTTCGGACATTGCACTCCTAAATGAGCTAGCGTCACTTTGTTCAACAAGCGGTAGTGAGTGTCAGGAGCGACAGCGTGTTTTTCAGGTTTCAGGCGATCGAAGGGGAAAAGAGTGATGAGTTTGTCAAAGCGATCGCTCTGACTGAGTTCATCAAGATAAACTGAGCAATGTAACAATTCCAAATTGGAGTACCTAAATCCAAAGTGCTCCTGCCAATATTGAATAAGTAACTTGGGCGGTGGCACAACAGCAATTCCCGGAACAACGTCGCCTAAAACAGCTAAATTTTTCCAAGGTTCTTTCTGGCAAAGTTTATCAAAAGATGTTTTATTGGCTTCACTACTACCGTCTTGAAGAAAGAATTTTTTTGTGTTAGGGTAAGCAGCCCAAGTCGCTGTAGCAGGGTAGTTAGGTAGCAATGCGTAACGTATATCTTTGATGTCTCTAGCAAACAAATCTGAAAAAGAATTTCCTTCAAAATCCTGAAAATCGTATGTTAATTCCATTAATAGTTATTTGTTATTTGTTAGTTGTTAGTAGGAGCACAATGCTGTCCGCCCTCACCTCGATCCGGTGGCTCCGCCTGGGAATGCCTTAAGAGAGGCTCCGCCTCCTATACTCAAGAGGTGCGAGGCAGAGCTTCGGCATCTGTATTCCCAGGCTCCTCCTGGGAACAAGAGATAGTTACCGATATTAACCTGCAGTGCGACTGATAATTCCAAGTTGGCGATCGACTAGATTAGAGTCATTAGTTTCATCAGAAAGCCCTGGAATAGGAACATCTACGTTTTCGCTATCGTGAACGGAATCATTCAAGTCATTCATATTCCCAGATTCTTTTTTATCTGCTGAAGGATCGATGACACTTGGGTCAGAACTTTCATGGACAGATAGATTGATAGGCTTACGTGGTTCCTGAGACATTTTTACCTCTTGGCTGAACTTGCATAAACTCACTTACTTAGACAAATTAAGACATAAACCATTGCTGTTCCCTCTAGCAAGGGACAGAACCGCAAGGAATAATCCACTGAAAAAGCTCATTACTCCTTTTTCAAAGAAGATAGCTTCATTCGCCGACTCTCGCGAGAAAGAGGAACTAAAGCTGGTGCTTGATTTTTGTCTTTATCCTTTTTTAAACTTTCCATAACCGGGGATAACTCTGCAACTGTCGGTGATTCAAACAGGCTACGCAAAGGTAACTCTATTTTAAAAGCGTCCCGCACTCTTGAGACAACTTGAGTAGCGAGTAAAGAATGACCGCCTAACTCAAAAAAATTATCGCGGATACTCAATCGCTTAATTCCCAAAACATCTGCAAAAATCTCGCTCAGTACTTTTTCAACTTCAGTTTGAGGAGCAACATAACTACCTGCTAATTCTGGTTCAATCTTGTTAGGTATAGGTAAAGCTTGGTAATCTATTTTACCGTTAGGCGTTAAGGGCAAAGATTCTAAGATAACAAAAGCCGATGGCATCATATACTCAGGTAGCTTTTGTGCTATGTACGTCTGTAATTGCGGTACTAATTGACGTGCTGCTTTTGCTTGTAAGGGATTATTTGCGTAAGAATGCCATGAACGCGGAGGTATCTTAGGTAAAGAAGTTGTTATTTGACTTCCTTGTTTTATAAAAATTACGTCATAACTTCCTTCATGGTTTGAATCCGACCAACTGATATTAATTTTGTAAGGTAAATTTTCACCGAGAAGATAAAAATCTTCTGGAGCGATACCTACGTTGTGGAAGCTTTGCAAAGCTTCTCTCATTTGAGCCACAGTTTTAAAATTTTCTGCACCTGATAACCATTGTGCTGTTTTTACTGCAGCGATAACTCTTGCATTTGGTACGTTGATGAGACTAACAGTTTCTGGTTGCTTTTCTGTTAAAAGCTGACGTAGTGCTGATATTGTTAACTGATTTTTATTCCAGTCGAGCCATTCTCTCTGTCCCTGTTGAAAATTAGGGGAATTCTCAAATCCGTCGTTACAGGATGAGTCAGAAGGAATTGTTTCAACTCCAATATGAAGAATGACGTTATAACGAAATTGAGTTAATTCATTTTGCGAGCATCCCCGCATTAATTGAATTTGTACGCTACTAATTTGTGGAAAGTGCTGGACTAATGCTTGGAAAAAAGCAGGCTCGATAACTAACTCTGTTTCTTGAAAAACTTGCATTTGTACCCTCTGTTGCAACTGTTCTCGCGTTAGAGTAGGTTCTGCTCGCTCCAATTGTACGGATGCATGAAAGGCTCGCAGTAATGGCAAATTTCGTACATCTCCTATAAATATAAAGCCGCCAGGAGCAGTAGCATGGACAGCACCTTCTAGTACTTGTAAAAGATAATCAATACTGGGAAAATATTGCACAACGGAGTTGAGAACGATCGCATCAAAAGTCCCTGCTTCAATTCCTTCAAAATCCGTAGCTTCTTTTTCAAACAATTTGACATGAGTTGAAGACACATTTGATAATTGCTGCTGTATGTAATTGAGTGCAGATTTAGAAAAGTCGGTTCCGTAGTATTGGGTACAGTGAGGTACAATTTTGAAGAGTAATAAACCTGTTCCACAACCAATTTCTAGTATTTTTTTAGGTTGTAAAGCTAGAATTTCATGAACTTGATTGTTCGCCCACTCCTGCATCTGTTCTATTGGAATAGGTCGAGCTGTATAACTGCTATTCCATCCCGTAATGTTAAATCTTGGGTCTATCTCTGTAGTAGGTTGATTGTATGTTTCGTTGTAAACCATCTGCCATTGCAAAATTTGCTCGTTCTGCAAAATAGGGAATTGCGATGCAGGAAGTAAAGAAAAATAGTTATTATTTAAAACAACATAAGCTATAAGATATTTTTCACTTGACGCATCCTCACGAGCCATAACAACTGTTTGCAACACAGATAGATGTTGACTTAACGCTGCTTCAATTTCTCCTAACTCAATACGGTAACCACGAATTTTTACTTGTTCGTCAAGACGACCTAAAAATTCAAGATTGCCATCTGCTCTGTAGCGAACTAAATCGCCAGTCTTGTAAAGTCTTGTTTCAGGGATAAATGGAGTTTTTGTTAAGTTTTCTAGAAATGAGGTTTGCGTTAATTCAGGACGATTGAGATAGCCTCGTGCTAGCCCATCACCAGCAATGTATAATTCTCCTGGAACACCAATCGGTACGGGTTGCAAATGTCGATCTAGGACGTATACTCTTGTGTTTGCGATCGCACGACCAATTGCTGGTACAGTATTTGTTTGTTGTCCAACCGGAACTTCACCGGATGTTGTGACAACAGTGTTCTCTGTCGGTCCGTAATTATTGACCACTTGGAATGTTGTAGTTATTGTCGGATACTGATGTAATTTATCGCCACCTACAAGCAATATTCGCAAAGCTGCATCTCGATCCCATTGCAATGACAACACTTTTTCTGCTAAAGGAGTTGGTAAAAAGCTAATTGTTATAGCTTTTGAGATGAGCCAATCTCTCAATTTTTCTGGAAAATACTTGATTTCATCATCAGGAAAATAAAGGCTTGCTCCTGCACTCAAGTAAGGCAATATTTCCCAACTACAAGCATCAAAACCAATTCCAGCTATCTGTGTAGCTTTGTCACTTGGGAAAACGGCAAACGCTTTTTGATGCCAAAAAATCAGATTTAATAATCCTTTGTGTTCGATTTCCACACCTTTGGGCTTTCCTGTAGACCCAGAAGTGTAGATAACATAGGCAAGGTTATTAACTGTAGTCTCACTAGTAGGGTTATCTTCTCTATGTTGAGCGATATTATCCCAATCTTTATCCAAACAGATAACTTGTGAATTTTGTTTACCTAAACGATCTAACCATCGTTCTTGAGTTAACAAAATTGGTACTTGGGCATCTGCAAGCATAAAACTTAAACGCTCGCTAGGATAAGCTGGATCTAAAGGTAAATATGCCCCACCTGCTTTTAAGATAGCTAGCATTCCGATGACAAAATCAAGCGTTCGCTCTACACAAAGCCCCACCAAAACTTCTGTACTAACACCACGATTTTTTAAATAATGTGCTAATTGATTGCTACGTTTGTTCAATTCATGATATGTCAAATGTAGAGCCGTCCCATGGTACGTCTCGATATCATCAAATACTAATGCCATCGCATCAGGATTTTCTTGAACTCGTTCCTCAAAGGGTTGATGAACGCATTTATCTTGTGGATAATCAATATCGGTGTTGTTCCATTCCACTAATAACTGATGTTGCTCGGTTTCGCTCAGAAGCGGTATTTCGGCAATGCGTTGTTGTGGATTGTTAACTATATTTTCTAGTAATCTTTGGAAATGCCCCAACATTCGGGCGATCGTAGCATCTTCAAATAAATCCGTACTGTAAATGACGAAACCGCTAATTCCTTCTGAATTATCAACCCATAAAGTATTTTCCGGATTTCTTTCCCACAAATGAAACTCTAAATCAAACCGTGTTGTTCTACTATCAAAGGGGATTGGCGCGATCGTTAATTCTGGTAATTCTAACGCTGACATTGGTGTATTTTGTAGTGCAAATACCACTTGAAATAAAGGATTTTGATTTAAATTTCTTTCGGGATGTAGTTCTTCCACCAACTGCTCGAAAGGTAAATCTTGATGAGCGTATGCACCTAAAGCCACCTCTTTCACTTGGCTCAACAACGAGCGAAAACTAGGATTTCCTGATAAGTCAGTACGTAGAATTAAGCTATTGACAAAAAAGCCGATTAACCCTTCTATTTCACGGCGATTGCGGTTTGCAATGGGCGACCCAACTGCAATATCTTCTTGGTTTGTATAGCGGTAGAGTAAAATTTGAAATGCTGCTAGCAGAGTCATGAATAAAGAAACTCCTTCTTGCTGTGAGAGAGTTTCTAGTGCCAAACTGAGATTTTTCGGGAGTTGTAGAAACTGTCTTGCGCCTCGGTAAGTGGGATTTGTTGGTCGCGGTTTATCGGTAGGCAAATTTAAAATGGAAAGACCATCCAACTGCTTTCGCCAATAATCTAATTGAATTTGCAAGGGCGCACGGCTATTTATCCCTACTCCTTGCAACCATTGACGTTGCCAATATGCAAAATCTGGATATTGGATCGGTAATTCTGGTAGATTTGTAGAGCTTCGATCGGCACCGTCTTTACAAGCTGTATAGAATGCTCCTATCTCCCGAATCAGGACTCCAATAGACCAACCATCTGAAATAATATGGTGCATATTTAGCACCAAAATATGTTCTTCTTGCTCGAGCTGTAGCAGGATGATTCTCAATAAAGGACCAGTTGATAAATTAAAAGGACGTTGAGCCTCTTGGGTTATTAGCCTTTGCGCTTCAGCTTCACGTTCAACCTGTGGCTGTTTCTGTAAGTCAATAACAGGTAAGGCAATCCTTAAAGAAGGTACAACAATTTGAACTGGTTGTCCTTCCCGCATCATAAAGATAGTGCGTAGAGCTTCATGACGCTGTACAATTCTCTGAAAAGTTTGTTCTAGTGCTGTTACATCAAGCTTACCAGTGAGACGCAATGCCGCCGGAACGTTATAGAAAGGATTGTTAGGAACTAACTGGTCAAGAAACCACAGGCGTTGTTGAGCAAAAGAAAGGGGGATATTTCCGTTGCGTGAAACAGGTTCTATGGGTGTAAGGGTCTGGTGGGTCGTGTTATGAGTTGACTTGAGAAATTCAATAATTTCTGCTTTTTGCGCTTGAATCTTTGCTTGCAGTGCTAGTGTCAAGGTTCCTTCAGGGGCGTTACAGTGAAGGATTTCGTCCTTAAGAAAAACTTGAATGTCTAATTGGCGAAGATACGCTAGAAACTCAATGATTTTCAAGGTTATACCCCTTCAGTAATCAGTGACCAGTGACCAGTGACCAGTGACCAGTGATTAGCAAAATTTACCAGTCACTATTAATCTGTAGATTTTTAACATACTTAAGCTTGTAAACGAATCAGCCCTAAGGGTGATTGGTATTATCTATAGGCGTAGGGTGGGCTGTCACCTCGATCCGGTGGCTCCGCCTGGGAATGCCTTACCAAAGGCTCCGCCTGGGAATGCCTTACCAGAGGCTCCGCCTCCCGTGGTTATTACGAGGCAGAGCCTCGCAGACTGCATTCCCAGGTTCTACCTGGGAACGAGAGAACGAGAGAACGAGAAAACGAGAGAGAGAGGAAAAATTGTTCCACCCATTAGTCTGAGGGCAATTTGCAAATTTGGGATGCTCCCCTGTCATCTGCCTTATTTCTTCTCAATCCCTTTTGTACCAACCTTTTGAAGGAAAAGAGGCATACGCTATTATCAAGTCATCAGATGTCATGATTGGTATCGAGCGATAGCTTTTCTTTAGGATAATAAGACTCATATTTGATTAATGCTTACTACAAGTCTTAGTGGTGGGCTTTAGCCCTACCTACGGTACTAGAAAGTTTCACAATCATATGGGATCGCTATAGTTATGGCTATTGCCTATTATGTGTTCTCTGATTCAGCCGTAATCCAACACAATTCTAACCATAACTGAGGACGCTCGTGTTTGAGTGTTGACTTGGGATCTTGCAACAAGCGTGTTGCGTTTAAACAAACTACCTCAGCTAGCCCTATATATTTTACGACTTGTCGAAATACAGAGATTTGCGCTTTAACAGATAAGAACACGTTATTTGGACAATAGATAGTAATGCAAGGTAAAAAATGCACGGGAGATTGTCCCCAGAAAGATTGGACGAGTTGGACAGAACAGGATTTGAGTAATGTCCCTACTTCTGGAAAAGATTGATTGATAATTGTGGTGAATTCTTCAAGGAGTTCTTGTTCGTACCAACTTGAGTTTGTAAGTGTAAATGCCATACTGAATATGTGGGTAAAGAATTGGAATCTTGTTAATTAGAGACAGGCGAGACGCCTGTTCTACGTCACTAACCACTAACCTTTAAATACGGTACTGTACAGAAAGGATAACGACGCAATTGTTTATCGATGACAGATCCGTTTCTCTCAAACACAATGAAGTGTTTTAGTAGTTCTGTAAATCGCCGTTTGTCAAAAATTCCTTGAATCAATATCTCTAATTCGGTTTCTCCTTCATGAGGAAAGCTTTCTCCATCAATGGTTTGCCAAGGCTGAAACTCTTTCCAGTGAGAAGTTAAAGTTCCAATTCTGGCTCGATCTCTGCAAGCGATCGCCAGCAATTCGTTGTAGACAAATAATTTAGGGTTTTGTTGTTTGTCACATTGAAACTCCTGATAAGCCTGTTGTAAGTTAGTATTTCTACTACTAGTGTCCATACAAACAATGAATGCTAATGGCAATCCATTGATAAAAACAATTGCATCCCTACAGCGAATCAATCCCCTTTCTATTGGGTTAACGGAATAAGTCACTAACCAATCATTGTTGAGTAAATTTAACGGATCTATGAGCCAAACTTTTTCAGAAACTGCTTGGTTGTTGTCCCGATCTACAATGTCTATTCCTCCTATCAGATATTGATGAAAAATCTGGTTGCTTTCAAATACATTGCCACTCTGGATACCAATAATTTGAGAAATAGCTTTTTTGATTATATCTGTTGAAGCTTTAGGGTTAATCTGTTTTAGGGCTTTGTAAAGGCGATCGCGTAAAATTCCTTTGAAATGACTGCTTTCTTCTACCCCCTCTCTTCCTATATCTAGGTCTGGTTGAGTAGTATATCCAATAACCTCAAACCATGTCAGCCAATCTTGTAAGGCTACACGGGATTTTTTGTCGAAGCGTTGGCGCAATCTACCAGAAAGATGCTTTGCTTTTACAGTTGCTACTCGTGATAATTTAGGATTCATCAGAAGGAGAGACTCCGTTTTTAGTGAATGCAGAGTGTCTACTTAAGCCTGAGATTAACAAAAGAACATTTTGGTTGGTATCTCAACAGAAGATATAACCAGCCCCCTAAACACTATCAAAACTGAATTAGCTTCATTAAACTGTATCAATTGTATCATTTTACCAATATTGTTGGTATTAAAATTGGACTCGATTTATACCAACTTTACTGGTAAATTATATTGGTGCTTCAAATAAATGACGTACAGACACATCAACATTCAAGACATCTCTGATTCGAGAAACTAACTGAGTCGCGAGTAAAGAGAGACTGCAATAGACCAATCATCCGAAACAAGGTAGTGCATATTCAGCACCAAAACCTCGATCGATTCATAATCATTTGTCATTCTGGTGGATCAATAATTGAGAGCTCGTAGGTGGAGAAAGCAGGTTTTTGTCTTTCAATAATCTTCCGGATGGATGCTTCATCAATTTGGGCAGGGTACTGTTGACGTAGTTCTACAATGAAATGATATGGGCGTCTACCTCCTAGCATTGAATCAATACCTATTTGAGTTGTCCCTAAAACAAAACCTTGCTCAAAAATTTCTCTAATTTTGATGTGCTCCTCATCAAGTGGCAAGCCTGTGAACAAATGCAGGTAAAAGCGCAAACCCCACCGCGTACCGTGCCAGCGATACAGGACGAGCGCGTTTTTAATCAAACGTCGCTGTATATTGAAAGACCAACGGGTATCCATATCCCAAGCCACCCAATGTGCCAAAAAAGGGAGCATAGCTTCAGGTGCAGTCAATGGATCTAAATATGCCCAAAGAGTGTTTATGGTTTGAACTGTGGGATCGAAAGCTTGCTCAAAAATACTCAACAACCGCCCGACAAGATCCACTTCTCGGTAAAGTGCAGGCAAATAATTTAGATAAAAACTTAATGGGCGTACAAACAGGTTAAAGACTCTGTATGCGACAGGTTGTTGTTGCGTTCTTGTTTCTATGTAGACACAAAGGGAGCATTGGTAATTGATTTGCAATTGTGATTCGTTCTTCAAAGCTAATTGATTTTCAAAAAAGTTTTCTGGAACTTGAAAGGTGACAAAAGTACTAATCTTTTCTTGAGAGGCAATTTCTTCAAAGTCTTCTTGATTCCACTGACACCAATCCTCTGGAAAATCTCCTTCAAGTTCCAGTTTCCATCTTTGCTTGCGCTCGCCTAAATTTTCGAGGGTGACTAACATTTGTCCGGGTTCTCTAGGACGTAGCAGCAAATCGTTGCTTGTGACCTCATCATTTTTGCTGCTTTTGAGTGATAAAGCACTGCCTGCAAAAGCTTCTGGCGATTGCATGGAGGTTAGTGAAATTGCTATGGTTGGACGTGATGTTGCTTGAGTCATTGTTCGTTTTTTAGTTGTTAATCCCTGAATTCGATCCGGTGACCGGAATGCAATTGAGGGTTTTCATCTTCCCAAGATGCGAGCAATCCGACTGCACCCGGATCGATCTCTAGTTCTGGGATATCTGCACGGAACCATTCTGAGTCGAACTTACGTAAAGAATAGAGTTTGACGGTACCCAAATAGCGAACTCCGGGAATTTGCTGGCTGACAGCAAAGATATCTGAGGGATATAGAGTCCGACCATAATCCCAACCTTTGCCCTCAAGCCCGCCAACAAGAGGATTGAGAAAGCGGTAGAGAGTTAAAAGTAAAGAATTGCGAATCAAATCGCGATCGCGTGGGTTGTTATACTGTGGTTCTAAAATTACTTCGATTTCAACACTGACTCCGACGTATTCGGGTGGCTCTAACTTAACTTGCACTCCTAAAGGTTTGCGAGCGCTCAAGTAATCCATAATTTCTGCCTTTAATTCACACTCAAGGGCAAAATATTCTTCGGGTTTCATTCCCCGACGAAAATCAAAGCTATTTATATCTGCCTTGTTTGGAATCAGGAGCAAGCGGACAATCCCTGCGGTAGTATGTTCTGGTTGAGTTAGACAATGGGCGCGAGCAACTGCTCCCGTAGCTGCGCTCATGGCTAAGCGCTCAAAATCCTCTGGAGTGACGGCAGATTCGCGAGTCCGTAACATCTGCGGGACTCTAATGACAGCTTCATCTAAGGATTCAGCATCGGTACCACCACGAGCTGATTCATAGTTGATGACGCTTTTGACATAAGGAATCGAATTCTTTAAAACTGCGATCTTCCCTAATTGAACGTTTCCACGGCTACCACCACCCGTGCGATATGATACCATATAGATCTCAGCACCAAGAGGCGGCACTTTGCCGTATTGTCTTTCATTAAGTGCATTTTCACTCGTTACAGGTGGCGAGAACCCTTGATTTTGAGTTTCTCTTAGAGAGTGCTTAACAATTGTGTTTCCCGGCTGTAGCTGTTTTCGCTGTTGGGTAAATTGTCTGAGTTGACCCGGTTCTCGAATCAGAGGTCCAAATTGAACTGTACCAGTTTGAGAATCAATAGTATAGTGTCTGTCAAGGGAACCAGATTCGGCAAAGTCTTTAACCTCTATCCAGTCTTCAATTTCCCCTGATGGCAGTCTCAGTTGAACGTATTCTCTCAATTGCTTTGAACGCTCTACGAGCAGTTGCGAGCGCAATTCAAAGGCTTGAGAAGCTTTGCCATTACTTATCCCCAGCAATTCCTCTGGAACTCGGATACATTGAGTGGCATCTACTGCACCGCCAATGGCGCGTACAGCTAAACCTACAATACTAGGCGAGCTACTATAGGAGGGTTGAGCTTCATGAAGAATTGTGTAGACACATCGTATCCAATGACCGGTGTAGTTTGTGCCAAAGTTGGTTTCAGGCCATGCTTGGGGTAAATGGAGAACGACATCGGCTCCTTGTGTTGGTTGTGCGATTTCGCTAAAGCTGAAACCTTTGGTTTTATCGTCGTCTTGATCTCGTAGAATTGGCTGCCAAGTTCTACCGTTCCAAGCTTCCCACTTGCGGGGAGGATCGTCGGGGTTAATCCCGGTGGTTCTGGCGGCTTCTCCAACGATCGTAATCGCGATCGCGTTGCCTTCAATGGAATTTTCCGGCTCGCATAGTACTAGGTAAAAACAGTTACCAGGCATCGATTGATCAAACAGTAGTGTTTCGTCTAAGTTGTGCCATTGACTGTTAGCAGGAGTGCGATCGCGCAGGTGTTGGGGTATATCTTCTTCAATATCAGTTGTTAATATATGCTTGAGACGTGGGTTACCAATGACCAATTCTCGGTCAGTTGTAAAAATAATAGCTTCTTCAGTTTCTGTTCTGACTGTGGCTACTTCTGTACCTAAGGGTATTCTGACGAATTCCGGTTGAGCTCTAGTGAGATAAAATGTGAGGGGGCATTTAGCGGGTGTTGGGGGGTTAAGGCGAATTCCCAACAATTCCAAAAATGCTACGTAATTGCGCCGGGGTACTTGATTGAAGCGGAGCAACATTTGGTCAGTGAGCCACGCAAATAGCTCGATCAAGGTAATTCCTGGGTCGCCTGGGTTGTGATTTGTCCATTCGGGGCAGTAGCGAGGAATGCGGAGAATAGATTCCTCAACTAGGTCTTTAAAAGTACGGTCATCCAGGTTTGATTTGGGGAGCTTGGGTAAAAAGTCAAAATCCATTTTCGGTTAATAATCGTCAACCTTGAGTTACCCATTATTATTCCCCTCCCTCAGACATAAGTAACATAAATGTACAAATGTTGAGTTAAACCCGTAGCGCTCGGTTAAATGGATAGACCAAGCAGAGGGGCTGACATTTAGATCCAACCTTTAATATAAGTACTCAACGCCTGCCCAATCTTGCAACCTTATCAAAAATCCGACGCACAGACCCTAACGACTGGAAGTCGCGGCTAAACAAACAAAGTCCGCCTGTGCGGACTACAGAAAATCAAAAGTTTAGTAACTTCTCCCTTTCCAGCCGAAAATTATACCATTTCCCCAAAATTAGGCTACAGATGGAAAAAGATTCGTAGTTGCGCTTCAGCGTATGCGGCAACAATGTGTAGCATTAATTGAGAGAATTAGTATTACTTATTTAAATGAACCGCACTCGACGCAAAGAGCAAGGGAGTAAGAGGAAAAGCAGATCGGTAATCTTATAGCAGGAAAGGAACTGCCAAAGACGCTCAATCGGGTTGAGTTCAGGAGAATGAGGCAGCTGAAGTAAAGGAATTACATTCCCAGGGCAAAAAATTGCTGAATTCACATGAGCTGGGGCTTGGTCAATCTGTAAAATTGCGTAATCGGAGCCTAACTCCTGGGATAACCAGTCCAAGAACTCTTGAAAATACTCCCCATTCATTTAAGGGTACTCGTGAAGGAAATGGTCTCCAGTCATGTTTCAGTATTTTCTCACAAATGATTCCGGATTGCTATATATACAAACAAGCTTGTTGTCAATAGTAAAATTATTGGATATGTAATTATTTTTTTGAGAAAATCACTTAAATTATGATTAAAATTTAGGTATTACTAACAATGGCAAACAAAGTAATAATCAAGCCACAATAGACAAAATTGATTAGTTATTAAGCGTACAATTACTGAATTTAACTAAGTAACATCGCTACGCCTAGACTATTCTCCCAACATACATTCATAGTCTATTGGACATTCAGGATTCGCTAACATTAAGTGCAGTTGCAACGCGAACAACAGCCTGTGGTCTAGCTTTTACTTTGGGACGGTAGCGTAAATCTAACTGGTTAAAAGAGGGAAACAATACATCAGGTGGTGCTTCCAGTTCTACCGTACCGGATTGTAGTAAAATTCGGCACAATTCTATTTCTGTTTCAGTGGGTGGACTCGTCTTTTCATCAAACCGGAACCATTCGCGAACTAACTCAGAATTTTGTCTCGATGCTGAGTTTTGCGGCTCTACATAACTGACCACTAAGTAAACACTTAGAGTTCCAGTGCTTGGAGGGGTCGTGGCAATTCTAAACGTGCGGTCTGTAGAGGGGTCAACAATAATTGGATTACCCTCTAGGTCAATGGCAATACCCGGTTGAATTTCTAACCAACGGCGATCTCGAAATCTGGCTGGCGCTTGTGCTGGTGGTGAGATAAGTCGCACACCTAAGCCACAAACAATCCCCGGTTCGTGAAGGGACTGGTGGAGGACATTTTGGCGATGACGATGATATTGGTGGGCAACTCGCCAGCGATCGGCATTCATCATCAAGCTATCGTAGACTTGAAGACGCTGCAAAGGGTTGACTCTTGGGGAGGAAAAATCTTGATGAGTCATGTTTTTAACATTTTAATACACGTCAAAATTTACAACCAACTACGATAATCGCATTCAAGGCGAGATACCAACTTTTTCGTTAAGATATTTTGCTAAGTTTTGAGAACTGCGGAAATTACGGAAAATGTCCTGTAAAGTTATTTGGATACTTGTTCGTAACTATCCTGAGTATTAATCAATATCCTCATACACACCACAAACATCTTCCTCCCATCCCTGAAAGCGCCAACGACCCTTTTTACTCAAGTCTTGTTCATAAACCAACTCAATATAGCTGCTTTGCTGCCCAACTATAGTTAAACATTTATTCTAATAGACAATTAGCTATGTATTGATCGCTACACCATTCTTGAAAAAATATATTGCTTGTTAATGTTGGAGATACCTCATTTGCTATTAAAACAAAAGTTTTAATCAGTTGGCAAATCATGCTTTTCAAAGATTTTTTTTCAATTGGTTCTTCTTCAATATCTTGACCCCAAGAAGTAGCCAGTTTACCACCCTGATTATTTATTAGAATACCGTGACAATTTATCTTAATTAGGTCATCCTCTTTATTAAAAACTAGTCGTTTTTGAATTCCCTGTTCATAAAAGTCTAAATAGCCAATACTAGATTCAGGGGTATCTAGGAATTTCAATAGATCGGATACCTGCTCAATCACAGTTAGGAAATCAGTTAAAACATCAACAGGCCAAGGTAATTCGCCAAAACCTTCAACTCGGAATCTAACTAAATTAGAATTTTGTAGTTCTTCACAAAGCCGGGAAAATATTTCTCTCACATCCTCTACTTCCTCAAGTTTTACCTCATCCTTTAGGGTCAACTCATCGTACTCATTTTCACCTTCCCACTGAGGATCAATAATAGGGTCTAGCTGCTGTTTTAATCTGTTAATTTCTAAGCTCATGAAAAACATATTTTTTCCTTAAGGTATAACGGGGTAAGCGGTTCTATATCCTTAATCACTGCATGAGTTGCAGGTACTATACTACCATCTGGAAATATTACTTGTCCCAGAGATACCTGGGGATAACAATTATCTTTTGATGTGGGGGTGGATTGCCACAATTATACGCCTATCAATTATGATGACGTAAAACGTATTATGAAAGCCAAGAACTGGAAACCTCCTACGTTGAGAGGAGAGTAACTAAAAATCGGAGTGTTTTAAGACGATAGTTGGAAAGCTGAAGATAGGGAATATCAGCTATCTTTGAAAAAAATTCATTAACTCTTCTATAATTGAGACATTTTCCATGTCAGACCATCAAAAAGCTGAATCTTCAAATCAACAGGAGTTTGATACTTCAGACGGATTAAAGGATGAAATAGCTCAATTGAGGGAAGCCATTCGTACTGACCCTGACAATGTAGAAGGTCATTGGAAGTTGGCACTAGCTTTAGAGAGCCAAGGACTTATTGAGGCAGCAATTGCTGAGTACACACAAACAATTCGTCTCAATCCCAACCATATCAGGGGACACTGGTTTTTAGGATGGATTCTAGAAAAACAAGGTATTCTAGAACAAGCAATAGCAATGTATCGCCAAGCGACTCATATTGTCACTGAGAACGCAATAGAACTTGAGGACAAAATAGGGGCTTATTTAAGTTTGGCGAATACTCTAGCCAATCAAGGCAAAGGAGCAGAAGCTATTATCGAACTCCAAGCAGCCTTGTTGCTTCAGCCTAATGACCCCGTCATTTACTCAACTTTGGGGTATATAATGCTCGATTTTGAGCAGCAACAGACAGAGGCGGTAGCACTTCTTCAAAGAGCGATAGAATTGTATACAGCACAGGGCAATGACGAAGCAGTTGAACGCCTAGAAAGGTCTTTACAGTACTATAACGTTTAGTTCCGCAGAGCAAAAATAAACAATTCGTCTTAATCCCAAACATATCAGGGGACGTTGGTTCTTAGGATTGATTTTCCGAGAACAAGGGATTCTAGAACAAGCAATAGCAAAGTTTCGCCAAGCAACTCGTATTGTTACGCTCCTGATGTTATTGGGTTGGCTTCGGGTGACAAGTCTCCACCCACCTTCTCCAATTTAGTGCAAGCGCTTTCAGTCCAGCAATTGGCAGACCGTTCTATTTTATGGATTGGTACGGCACGCGGTTTGTTTCGTTACGATCTATTAACAGAAAATTGGCGGCGTTATGGACAACTTGCTACCCAGGATATCCGTGCGATCGCCCTTGGCGCAAGCTGTACTCAGCTTATCGTTACCAGTCAGAACCAAGAAAATATTTGGGTTGCTAGTTGGTCTAGCGGTTTGCATTCCTTGAAAGAAAAAGATGATGCTGAGCTATGAGTTGGATTGGAAATTGAATCAAATTCTCCAGATAGTTATTTGAAGAACCAGACTCTATACTGCAAGGGAGCAGCCAAAATTAGAACCCCGGTTTCGCACTTATTTACCGGGGTTCTGGCATCTTGACTATCGAAAACCATCGTAGTATTGGAACCAGACTGCGTTCAATATCCATTGAACCGAAAGAAAAAATCATCTCTTCAAACCGCTCTTGGTGCTCATAAGTTCATTGGCACTGCAACAGAAATTGCCTTCGCCTTAAGGGATGGTTCTGGAATAGTTTGACCATCTTCTTGGAGAGTATCAATATAAAGCTCAATGGCTTCTTTAATATTGCTTTCTGTTTCCTCAAAGGTTTTACCTGTAGAAATACAACCAGGCAAATCTGGAACATAAGCTGAATAGTTACTGCCAGCCCATTCAAAAATGACAACATATTCTTTCATAATTCGTCCTCCATTTGCGCTTGTTTCCAGATACTTTTGAGAGTTCCAATGGCAACTTCATCAGAAAAATTCCCCGGTACAACAACGATACCGGATTTTTGGGGGTGCTTCAGGACTCGATGACTTCCTCGCATTCTCGCTTCATACCATCCATCCGCTTCTAATCGCTTGAGTACCTCACGAACTTTCATGACTTTTTCTTTATATTTTAAATTCTTTTCTGCGGATTGAGAAGGGTTTGTTTCGTGTCAAAGCTACGAGTGGCGATACTCACTTGGGTGGGGATGATTTCGACTCTTGCATTGTGGGTTGGATGAAGGAAACGTTTCAGCCGCAGCATGGAGTAGATTTACCTGTTGCAGAAGATAATAGCTTGCGATCGCAGTTACGAAAAACAGCAGAGACATTGGCAAAGTTAATTGTACGGGAATACGGGCGCTACTACGAGGGAGAATCGCGTGGTAGTGTAGCTCAGATAACCCAATCAGCGACAAATTTGGCGCTTTCGTTTAAACCGACTCCGTTTAAATGAGAAATTCGTTACACAACTTCACACAATTGAGCACTACACAACTCTTGTGTCAGCCCCTTTGGTCATCCTAACCCGAAATCGTGATTACTGTACTGGCGCTCTAGTCTATAAAACCTTACTATGTCACCTCCCCATTTTGTAGATATGTCGTAATAAGACAGATTCTCATCTTCTTCCATGAGAGCATAAATTTCACTGCGAATATTTGAGTAACGCAAATCAATTCGCTTGAGATTCCAATAATCTACTCCTAATGGTTCTACAGGTTTTAGTAAGTGCTGACAATCAAGATGATAGAGACAAAAATTTGGGAGTGCGTATGGCGACAAAAGAGTCGGTAAAATATTCCAAGACGGACGTTCCTCTCCCCAATCTACTTCGACAGCAATTCTAAGTTCTCCTCTTTGCAAAGACCAAAAACTATCGTTGCGAATCAAAGTTTCCGGAAATTCAACCTGACACGGCTCAATCTGTTGATGACCAACTATTTGCCATTCACCTGATTTTAAGGGGTCTCTATTCAAATAATAACCATTAATTAGAACTTCTGAAGGGGTGAAAATAGGCTGTTCGGATACTTCTTTATAAACTTCCACTAAAAGTGAAAGACTGTAAAACATTAATGGAGATTCCGGGAGAATATACTGATACCAATTTAATATGAAGCTGCATAGAAAAG